>JAJDNY010000075.1 GCA_022340425.1 Desulfobacteraceae bacterium
GTCCGCCGCCGCCGCGGCCGCCCCCCGCCGGGTTCAGACGCTGGTATTCCATGCCCACCGCCTGCTGATGGGGGCTGTCTTCCTCTACGCCAGCTACGACAAAATCCTGCACCCCCAGGCCTTTGCCGAGGCCCTCTACAACTACCAGATCCTGCCCGACGGGCTGGTCAATCTGACCGCCCTGGTGCTGCCCTGGTTGGAACTGCTTTTGGGTCTGTGCCTGATCGGCGGGCTTTGGCTGCCGGGCGCGACGGTGATCAGCAGCGGCCTGCTGGCGCTATTTTTCGCCGCCCTGGTCTTCAACCAAATCCGCGGGCTCGACGTCGGCTGCGGCTGTTTTTCAACCGAGGCCGCCGCAGGGCCGGCCGACCTCTGGACCGTGGCCCGCGACCTGGGTTTTCTGGCTGCAGCCTTCTACCTGGCGGTTTATGTCTTCTTCCTCAAACCGGCCGTTGCGACATTGCCCGATTCGCGCCAGCCTGCACAGCCGGAATCATAATCGCGGGCCAGGAAGGCCGTCGGGTGCCTGCGGCCGGTTCTGTACGCATGCCCCGTCACACGACCCTGGGAAGAGGCCGCCAGCCGAGGCCTGCCAAGGGACAGCGACCCCTTTCGAGGTGTGTTGCCCGGGTTAGACGCGAAACGCCCCCGGGTGCTGTGCAGTCAGACACGCGCTAACGGCAGGGCGGTGCGTTTGAAATGAAGCGGCGCTTTTCGATGGCCCGAACGCGGTTTAAACCAAGAAGTGAACACCCGCATGAGCGCGAATGCGAGTTCGACCGATGATCGAAAAATGACCAGTGTGTTCGAGCGTTACCTGACACTCTGGGTGCTGCTGTGCATCCTCGCCGGCATCACCCTGGGCAAGCTCGCCCCTGGCCTGGCCCGCTACCTGGACGGACTGGCCATCCATGTCGATGGCGCCCCGGTGGTGTCCATCCCCATCGCGACCGCCACGATGCTCTTTGGGCTTTTCTCCGGGGCAGGTCATCCAGCTGGCGCGCCAGGGTCAGACGGGAAATCCGAAGGATAAATGACTACCCAGTAAGGTGCGACAACCACTAACGGCTCCCCCGGGTCGCGCACCCAACCCTGGGTTCCGGACCACCATAATGCGGAGGTTCGAAGAAACCATGGCCCACCTCGCCGGTGTTTCCGCCTACGCCCGGCTTTCCGATCGTCTGAACCGCTTCCCCCAGGGGGCTCCCCCATCGGAGCTGCTCTTTGCGATCCTGAAGTTGCTGTTCAGCGAAAAGGAGGCCGGCCTGGTGGCGCGGCTTCCCATTCGCCCCTTTACCGTGGCAGACGCCGCCCGGGCCTGGAAGATGAAATCAGACGCCGCCCGGGCCATTCTGGACGGTTTGGCCGATCGGGCCATTCTGGTGGACATGCCCCAAAACGGGACCCAGTTCTACTGCCTGCCGCCGCCCATGGCCGGCTTCTTTGAGTTTTCCCTGATGCGGGTGCGTCATGATATCGACCAAAAAGCCCTCAGCGAACTGTTCTACCAGTACCTCAACGTTGAAGAGGAATTTATCAAGGCCCTGTTTCTGGACGGTCAAACGCCCCTGGGGCGGGTATTCGTCCAGGAGTCGGCCCTTTCCGAGGCCAAAGCCCTGCATGTCCTGGATTATGAACGGACCAGCGAAGTGATCCGCAGCGCCTCCCATATCGGCATCAGTTTGTGCTACTGCCGCCACAAGATGGCCCATGTGGGCCGGGATTGCGCCGCTCCCAAGGACATTTGCATGACCTTCAACACCACGGCCGCCTCCCTGATCAAACACGGGCATGCCCGACCGGTTGAGGTGTCGGAGTGCATCGACCTGTTGCAGGCCGCCTGCGCCCACAACCTGGCCCAGTTCGGTGAAAACGTGCGCCAGGGGGTCAATTTCATCTGCAACTGTTGCGGCTGCTGCTGTGAGGCCATGCTGGCCATCCGCCGTTTCGGCCTGACGCGTCCGATCCACTCCAATTTCATCGCGCGCGTCGATGCCGCGGCGTGCACCGGCTGCGGTCTTTGTGCGGCCGTGTGCCCGGTTTATGCGATCGCACCACCCGCGGCCGGCGCCGCCGGACCGGCCATCATCGATGCCGCCCTGTGTCTCGGCTGCGGGGTTTGCGTCCGCAATTGCCCGGCTGCCGCCGTCGTTCTCGATCCCCGGCCGGATCGGGTCTTGACGCCGCTTGATACGGTAAACCGGACCGTGGTGATGGCAATTGAGCGGGGGACCTTGCAGCACCTGATCTGCGACAACCAGGTGTTGTCCAGCTTCCGGGCCCTGGCCGCGGCCTTGGGGGCCATTTTGAAACTGCCGCCCCTCAAGCGCGCCCTGGCCTCCCGCCTGCTGCAGTCGCGCTATCTGGAAGCCGTCATCGATCGGCTTGGGGGGTAAGAGCCCAGGGAAAACGAAGCGTTGCCTCTCCCAAGAATCCGCCGCGGCCCTGCCTTTTGGGGGACCCGCTTGGCTGGCGGCGACCGCGCTTGCGGCCGCTATCCGCCCAGGAGCACTGAGCGCCCATGTATATCACCGCCCTGACCCACCGGGACGCCCTCTTCGATCTCACCCTGCGCTGGCTCAACGACGATTTCGACCCCCGCGACCCGCGCACCGTCAGCCGGATATTCCTCTACGAAAGCATCGTCGCCCGGGTGGCCGTCGAGCGTATGATCGCTTTTTTGGGCCGGCTTTTCGATTCCCCGCTGGAAATCCAGCGGCTGCGTCAAAAACATCTCCTGCGCGAGCGTCTCATCCAACACCTGCCGCATCACAGCCCCCGGATTCAAGAGCTGATCGCTGGTTTTCGTGAAAACCCGGAGTACTTCTTTCCCCGCCTGCCCATCGAGGTCGGCGTGGTCACCACCTCCGACGGCCGTCTGGCGGCCATCGGGCGGATCAAGCGCCTTTCCCGGGTGGCGGAAAAAGTTTCCCATCGTCTGGTGGCCGCCCTCCTCTGGGAAATCAGGTCCGAGGCCCGGCAGATCGCATCCGGCAGGGCCGCCCAGGCTGGCCTGCAGCTCGCCGACCTGATCAGCTCCGACGAGGTCATGGCCCGCGATTTCGTTGCGGCCGAAACGGCGGTGGCCGGCCGTTTCCGGCACGCAAACGTGCGAATCGGGCGCGAAGCGCTGGCGGTCAACGATCTGGTGGGTTTCAAGATCGTCGCCGCGCCGGATGTGCTCGAACGCGTGCCGGCGCTACTGGGAGAGGAGACCGGCTTCAAGGTCGTGGAGATCGAGACGCACAGCGGTGATTACAATGCCGTCAACCTCCTGGTGGATATCGAGCTGCCCGCCCCGGATGAGCTCGCAGCACGCCAGCAGGGGTTTGACTGGTCCATCGCCGCGCGCCGCGGCCTGGACCCGGTCCGGTCCAAAGCCGGGTTCGCCGACTACCTGGCCCGGGGCGCAGCGGTGGTGCGGCTGGAGGTCATCCTGACGACCTACGATGAACTGATGGAGTCGGAATTGGGCCGTTCCATGCACGAACTGCGGGTCTTGCGGCTTCGCCAGCGGCAGGTCTACAGCGGACTCCTGGCCCAGAACGCCGGTTATCTGGTCGAGTACCTGCTGACGCTGGCGGTGGCGCCGGTGAGCCATTTGGGGGAGTTGCCGGTCAAGATGTACGGCCGCTATCTGCCCGAAACCATCGCCGCCGCCAAGGAGGCCCTTTTCGGAAACGAGATCGAAAGCGGTCTGCTCTCGCCCTTCTGCCTGGAGGGCGGCGGCGCCGCCCGAAGCCTTTGAGCCGACCTCCGGCCGGCGGGCCATTTGGCGCCGGAGGTCCTTAAGTGGATGCTGTCACCCGACCCTTGTCCCCGTCGTCGGGGCCGGCCCCGAACGGCCAAAAAAACGCGCCGCGTTTCAGCGGATGCGGCCCACGACCCGCAACCGGTCGCCCTCCAGGCGCACCACCACGATTTCACCCGAGTTCGGAAACACGCCGGTGAGTGCGGTGATGTTGACCTGATGGGTGACCAGCACCAGGGACCGGCCCCCGGCGTGCTCGGCGATCAGGCGCCGCAGCGCTGCGCTCCGGGCGGCCTCACGACTTCTGTCGCGGAAAAACGAGTTCAGCGCCGGCAGAGGGGTCACCTCCCCCAACTCCAGCAGCCTGGCCGTTTCCAGGCAGCGGCACCAGAGGCTGGAGAAGACCGCGACATCCGTTGCGCCGTGCTCCCGGAAGCGTTCGCCCAGGGCGCGCGCCTGCCGGCGCCCGGCAGGCGAGAGGTTGCGCTGGGTGGTGCAGTCGTCTATCCGAAAGCCGGGCGGATCCCCGGTGCCGGGCGCCAGCGCATGGCGCATCAGGGCCGCGTGGCCGCCACCGGCCAGCGCGGCCCAGAGCGCCGCCTCGTCGGCAGGGGCCTGGGCGGCGGCCGGTAGCGCCAGGAGGAGCGTCAACAGCGCGCCGGCGGCGCGTTTCAGGATCGGCTTGCAGCCCTTGGGGGCGGAATTCATCGTTTTTCTCCGGGTGGCGGGATTTGTCGGCAGGGCGCCTCAATCCGGCAGCAGACGGGTGCCGGCCGCGCCCCTTACGGCGGCTTCGATCGCGTCGATGGCCGTGATCGTCGCCCATTTGCCGGTGTGGCGGGCGAAGGTGACGGCCGCATCAATCTTGGGCAGCATCGCGCCCGCGGAGAAATGGCCGGCCTCTCGGTATCTTAACGCCTCCGCGATCGTCAGGGTTTTCAGCAGACGCTGGCCGCTGCGGCCATAGTCGCGATAGACGCCGGGGACGTCGGTGGCGATGACGAACCGGTCCACCCCGGTTTCCAGGGCCAGCCGGGCGCTGACGAGGTCCTTGTCGATGACCGCGTCCACCCCGGCAAATGAGCGGCCCTCGCGGATCACCGGGATTCCCCCGCCGCCGCAGCAAATCACGATGAAATCCAGCTGGATCAGTTTCCGGATTTCACGCTTCTCGACGATCGTCACCGGCTGCGGGGAGGCCACGGCGCGCCGCCAGCCCTTGGGGGTCTCGATGCAGGGGTGGGGCAGGCCGGCCACTTTCTCAGGGGCCAAAACCGGTCCGATGGGCTTGTTGGGGGCGTCGAAGGCCGGGTCGCGGCGGTCCACCACGACGTAGGTGATCAAGGTCACGATGGGCCGGAAGCCGGCCCCCAGAGCCATGAGCTCCTCGTCCAGGCGCGACTCGATCATATAGCCGATCTGGCCCTCGGTCTGGGCCACCAGGATCTCAAGCGGCAGCTTGGGGGCCAGGTCGCAGCACTCCTGTTGCAGGAGCAGGTTGCCCACCTGGGGGCCGTTGCCGTGGGTGATGATGACCCTGAAGTCCCGCGACAACCGCGCGATCTGGCCTATGGGCAGCTTCAGGTTTTCGAACTGCTCGGCGATGGTGCCGGCTTGACCCTTGCGGATCAGGGCGTTGCCGCCCAGGGCGACCAGCAAAATCGGTTTTTCGGGGGGCTCTGGGGTCATGCGCGGGTCAGACCTTCAGGCGCCTGAGCAGCGCTTTTTTCAAGGTGGCCGGATCGTGGTCCCGGTACGTGTAGCGGATGTGGACCACGGGTTTGGCGATGCTCATCAGCCGGGTCAGGTCGACGGGTGTCGCCGACACCACCAGGTCGCAGGGGGTGTTGTTGATGGTGGCCTCCAGGTCCCGCACCTGCCCCTCGCCGTAGCCCATGGCCGGCAGCAGCGTCCCGATCCGGGGATAAGCCGCGAAGGTCTCCTGCAGGCTGCCCACCAGGTGGGGACGCGGGTCCACCAGGGCCGCGGCGCCGAAGCGCCGGGCGGCGATCACCCCGGCGCCGAAGGGCATGTCGCCGTGGGTCACGGTGGGGCCGTCCTCCACCACCAGGACCCTGCGGCCGCGGATGCGCTCGGGGGCATCGACCAGGAGGGCCGAATCGGCCAGGACGATGTCGGCCTTCGGGTTGTGGGCGGCGATGGTGCGCCGGACCGCCGCGACCGCCGCCGGGTCGGCGCTGTCCACCTTGTTGATGACGGCGATATCGGCCATCAGCATGTTGGTCTCGCCGGGGTGGTAGGCGGTCTCGTGCCCCGCGCGGTGAGGGTCGAAGACCACGATGGCGACCTCGGGGAGGTAGAAGGGGGTGTCGTTGTTTCCCCCGTCCCAGACGATCACGTCCGCCTCCTCTTCAGCCTGCCGCAGGATCTTCTCGTAGTCGATGCCGGCATAGATCACCGCCCCCATGGCCACCACGGGCTCGTACTCCTCGCGCTCTTCGATGGTGCAGCCGCCGGCATCCAGGTCCGCGTACGAAGCGAAGCGCTGGACCACCTGGCGGGTGAGGTCGCCGTAGGGCATGGGGTGGCGGACCGCCACGACCCGCTTGCCCAGCTGCTGCAGAATCCGCAGCACCTCGCGGCTGGTCTGGGATTTGCCGCAGCCGGTGCGCACGGCGCAGACCGAGACCACCGGTTTGCGGGACTTGAGCATCGTGTAGGAGGCGCCAACGATGATGAAGTCCGCGCCGTTGGCGGTCACGATCGAGGCCTTGTGCATGACCTCGGTGTGGGGCACGTCGCTGTAGGAAAAGGCCACCAGGTCGATCCGGTGCTGGTGGATCAACTCGGCCAGGCGGCGGTCGGAGTGGATCGGGATGCCGTCCGGGTAAAGCCGCCCCGCCAGCTGCGCCGGGTAGCGCCGGTCGTCGATGTTGGGGATCTGGGTGGCCGTGAAACAGACCACCCGGTAGCGCGGGTTGTCCCGGAAATAGACGTTGAAGTTGTGGAAATCGCGCCCGGCGGCGCCCATGATGATCACGTTTTCCTGCATGCCACGGACCTCTGGAGGCCCCCGAAGGCGGGGGCGGGATACCGGTTCAAGGGGGACCGCCCGGATCGGGGCCGATTTTTTCGGGCCCCATGAACGGGTAGCGGAAATCGGTGGGCGGGCAGAATGTCTCTTTGATGGTGCGGACACTGGTCCAGCGCAGCAGGTTGAGGTGCCAGCCGGCCTTGTCGTTGGTGCCCGAGGCCCGTCCACCGCCGAAAGGCTGCTGACCGACAACGGCGCCGGTGGGCTTGTCATTGATGTAGAAGTTGCCCGCCGCGTGCCGCAGGCGCCTTTCGGCCAGGGCGATGGCGGCCCGGTCGCGGGCAAAAAGCGCCCCGGTCAGGGCGTAGGGCGATGTCCGGTCGCAGACCGCCAGGATCTCTGCAAAGCCGTCATCCGGGTAGCGGTAAAGGGAAAGCAGGGGGCCGAAGATCTCCTGGGTCATGGTTTCGTAGTCCGGCACCCCGGCCCGCACCACCGTGGGGGCGATAAAGTAGCCACGGGTTTTGTCGCCGCCGCCGCCGAAAAGAATCTCGGCGTCGTTGGACGCGCCGGCCCGATGGATGTACCCCATGACGCGCTCGAAGGCCGCCTCATCGATCAGGGCGTTCATGAAACAGCCGAAATCCCTGGGGTCTCCCAGCCGGATTTCATCCAGCGCGGCCGCCAGGCGGTCTTGCAGGCCGTCCCAGAGGCTGGCTGGGATGTAGGCCCGCGAGGCGGCCGAACACTTCTGGCCCTGGTATTCGAAGGCCCCTCGCACCAGGGCGGTGCACAGGGCGGCGGGGTCGGCCGACGGGTGGGCCACCACGAAATCCTTTCCGCCGGTTTCCCCCACCAGGCGCGGGTAGCTGCGGTAGTGCGCGCTGCGGGCGCCCACGGTCCGCCACATGCCCTGGAAGACGGCGGTTGAGCCGGTGAAATGGATTCCCGCCAGGGCCTCGTCGGCCAGGGCGGCGGCGCCCACCGTGGGCCCGTCACCGGGGACGAAATTGATTACGCCATCGGGGAAGCCGGCCTCCTGGAAGAGCTGCATCAGGTGCCAGCCGGAGAGGACCGCGCTGGAGGCCGGCTTCCAGACCACGGCGTTGCCCATCAGGGCCGGAGCGGTGGGCAGGTTGCCGGCGATGGCGGTGAAGTTGAAGGGCGTCGCGGCGAACACGAAGCCTTCCAGGCCCCGGTACTCCAGGCGGTTGAGGGCCTCCGGGGTGGCCGCGGGCTGCTCGGCGTAGATCCGGCCCAGGAAATAGGCATTGAAGCGCAAAAAATCGGCCAGCTCGCAGGCCGAATCGATCTCGGCCTGGACCACGTTTTTGGACTGGTTCAGCATGGTGGCGGCGTTCAGCCGCATCCGCCAGCGGGTGGAGATCAGCTGGGCGGCCTTGAGAAAAATCGCCGCGCGGTCGCTCCAGGGCAGTTCCTCCCATGCCTTCCGGGCGGCCTGCGCCGCGGCGATCGCCAGCTGCACCTCCCGCGGACCGGCCTTGTGATAGCGGGCGAGGACATGGCCGTGGTCATGGGGCATCACCACCTCGCCGAGGTCCCCGGTGGTCACCGGGCGGCCCCCGATGATCAGCGGAATCTCCAGCGTTTCCCCGGACTGGCGCGTAAGCTCGCAGGAGAGCAGCGTGCGCTCGGGGCTTCCCGGCGCATAGGCCAGAACCGGCTCGTTGGCGGGCTTGGCCACCCGAAAGCGTGCATTGGCCATGGCGCGCCTCCTTTTTGCAGGTTGTCTCGCGGGCAGCGGCGCGACGGCCGCCTCAGCCGCCGAGCACCGTGTTGATGCGCTCCAGGGCCCAGTTGACCACGTCGCGGGTGATCACCAGCGGCGGGGAGAAACGCAAGGTGTGGCTGTGGGTCTCCTTGCAGAGCAGGCCCGCGGCCTGCAGCCGTTCGCTGTACTGGCGGGCCCCGCCGGCCTCGGGGTGAAGCTCAACTGCGATCATCAGCCCCCGGCCGCGGACCTCCTGGATCTTGTCGCTCTGGATCTGACGCAGGCATTTCAGGAAATACTCCCCGGTCTGGGCGGCGTTTTCGATCATCCCCTCCTCCACCAGCACCCGCATGGCCGCGCGCGCCACAGCGCAGGCCAGTGGGTTGCCGCCGAAGGTGCTGCCGTGCTCGCCGGGCTGGAGCACGCCCATGACCTCGGTGTTGGAGAGCACCGCCGAGATGGGATAGAAGCCGCCGGAAAGCGCCTTGCCGATGAGGGTCAGGTCCGCCTCGATGCCGTCGTGGGCTTCGGCCAGGAGCTTGCCGGTGCGTCCCAGGCCGGTCTGGATCTCATCCAGGATCAGGACGATGTTGTGCTTTTCGCAGATGGCCTTGACTTCCTTGAGATAGCCCGCCGGTGGGATGATGACCCCGGCCTCGCCCTGGATCGGCTCCACCAGAAAACCTACGGTGTTGGGGGTGATGGCCGCCTCCAGGGCCGCGGCATCGCCGAAGGGGATGATCTTGAAGCCGGGGGTGAAGGGACCGAAGCCCCGGCGCGAGCTTGGGTCGGTGCTGAAACCGACGATGGTGATGGTGCGGCCGTGGAAATTGTTCTCGCAGACGATGATCTCGGCCTGGTTTTCGGGCACCCCTTTTTGCATGTAGCCCCATTTGCGAACCGTCTTGATCACCGTTTCCACCGCCTCGGCCCCGCTGTTCATGGGCAGCACCTTGTGGGAGTGGGTCAGCTCGCAGAGCTCGCGGTAGAACGGTCCGAGCTGGTCGTTGCGGAAGGCCCGCGAGGTGAGGGTCAACCTGCGGGCCTGGCCGATCATGGCCGCCATGATGCGCGGGTGGCAGTGCCCCTGGTTGACCGCCGAGTAGGCCGAAAGGCAGTCGAGGTATTGATTGCCGTCCACGTCCCAGACCCACACGCCTTGCCCGCGGCACAGGACCACGTCAAGGGGCTTGTAGTTGTGGGCGCCGTAGGTTTGCTCGAGCTCGATATAGGCGTGCTGCTCCATGGGTATTTCCTCCGCTGGGGATGCCCCGCGCTGGGGTCGGGTGCAGGGGGACGCGCTTGGGGTGATCGGCCAACCGTCCTCGCCCACAGCCGGCGCCTAATCGACGCCCAGCTCTTGTTTCAGCCAGGCCTTGACATCGCCTTCAGGGGCGTAGATCCCCTTGAGTTCGCAGACCGGTTTTTCGAAGCGCTTGGGCAGTTCGAACTTGGCCACCTCGACGGCTTCGTCCGAGTTGCGCCTGATCAGGTAGATCCAGTAGGGTCGGGACCAGCAGTTGACCACGAAATAGACGGTGTAATCATCCTTGGAGCGGATCACGTAGCCGTCTCCCCGGGCCCAGTTGTTGCCCCATTCGAGATATAGCCGCACGGCCTCCTCGGGGGTCATGTCCCAATTGATGGCGTCGATCAAACCTCGATCACCTTTGAGTTGCTCTAGATTCAGCATGCGCGTCGCTCCTCAAGTTTGTACTGGCTTTTGTTGTGGATCCTGCCTAAGATATCGGCCGAAGAATTTTTGTCGCAAATCGTTCGCGGTTTGTCAAACCTCTTTAAAATACGAACGAATCGGCGATTGTCCAGTCGCCGGCGCATGGCCCGGAAAGGAGTTCGCGATGGATCTTCACTGTCTGCAACATGTGCCTTTCGAAACCCCGGGCAGCATCGGCCACTGGGCCCGCGAGGGCGGCCATGGCCTGACGGTGACGGCCCTCTACGACGGTCAACCGCTGCCGGCGCTGGCGTCGCTGGACCTCCTGGTGGTGCTCGGCGGCCCCATGAACATCTACGAAGAGCAGCGCTTTTCCTGGCTGCGAGCCGAAAAACGGTTCATCGCCAAAGCCGTTTCGGCCGGCAAGCGTGTGCTGGGCATCTGCCTGGGGGCGCAGCTGATTGCCGATGCCCTGGGCGCCCGGGTTTCCACCAACCGGCATCGGGAAATCGGCTGGTTTCCGATCCAAAAAACCGCCGCGGCCCAACGGGACCCGGCGGCCGGCTTTCTGCTGCAGGAGGCCGAGGTGTTCCACTGGCACGGCGATACTTTCGATCTGCCGGCCGGGGCCCTGCATCTGGCCCGCAGCCGGGGATGCGAAAACCAGGGGTTTGTCTTCGGCGGGCGGGTGGTGGGGCTGCAATTCCACCTGGAGACGCTGCCCGAGCTGGCCGCCGGCCTGATCGCGCACTGCGGCGAGGAGATCGTGCCGGGGCCTTACGTTCAGTCGGCGGACCAGATGACCGCCGACGCGGCGCGTTTCGACCGGATCAATCGCATGATGCAGGGGCTGCTGGATCACCTGGCGGCTCTCGGTCCCTGACACCGGCCCCCGAGGAGCTGCGGCGATTCCTGGGGCGACCGCCCCGGCCCCCGCGAGATCAAATCCCTTCTTGACTTTTGAGGCCAGTGACCTCATTTTTAAGGTGTTTTATGAGATGCTCTGATCACCCGCAAATCAGCCAATTAGGCATTCCAAAACCGCAACCGCAAGGAGTCGACGATGAGTGAAGCATCCCGGACCAAAACCGTCAAGCAGGTTTGCAGATGTGAAAATTGCGGCAACGAGGCCGAAATGGTGGTGACTTGCTCGCTGGAATCGGCCACAGCCGCCCCCGAAGCCGAAGAGGCAGCCGAGGCCGGCGGCGCGCCCCACGCGCACGAGACCCACAAGGTGAAAGGCCACGGGGTCTGCAGCCACTGCGGAAACGAGGCGGACATCTGGGTCGACATCTGAAAAGCCCGGCCGCGGCCCCGCCAGGGGCGGGGTCCCGGCGGTGAATCGAAGACCAACCGCACAAGCGAAGAGGGCACACCATGGAAGAATGTACCCCGACACTGAACACGGGGCTGCGCGGTGTGATCGTCGCCAGCACCAAGATCAGCCAGGTCGACGGCAAGGCCGGCAAGCTCATCTACCGCGGTTATCTGGCCAAAGACCTGGCGGAAAAGGCCACCTTCGAGGAGGTGGTCCACCTGCTGCTGCATGAGCGCCTGCCGGACCGGTCGGAGTTGGACGGCATCCGGGACGCCCTGCGGGATGCCCGCCAAGTGGCACCGGAGATCATCGCCGCGCTGCGCACCCAGTCCCGGGACGCGCGGCCGATGGACATTCTGCAGGCAGCGGTGTCGCTTCTGGCCACCCACGACCCGGATCTCGACACCTATACCCGCGAGGCTTCCGTGGCCAGGGGCATCCGCCTGATCGCCCGTTTCCCGACCATCCTCTGCGCCTGGGCGCGGGTGCGGCAGGGCCTGGAGCCGCTGGCGCCCCTGCCGGAGCTCAGCCATGCCGCCAATTTCCTCTACATGCTGACCGGCAGCCGCCCCGACGACGAGCTCACCCGCTTTTTCGACGCCTGCCTGGTGCTGCACGCCGAGCACTCCTTCAACGCCTCGACCTTCACCGCCCGCCAGGTGGCCTCCACCCAGGCGCACATGTACGCAGCGGTTTCGGCCGCGGTCGGGTCGCTCTCCGGCCCCCTGCACGGGGGTGCCAACGAACGCGTGATGCGGATGCTGCTGGAGATCGGCTCCGTGGACAAGGTCGAATCCTACGTTGAGCAGATGCTGGCCGAGGGGCGGCTGATATATGGGCTGGGACATGCCGTCTACCAGGTGGACGACCCCCGGGCGCACATTCTGGCGCCCATGTCGCGCACCATGGGCGAGCGCATCGGCGAGAGCCAGTGGTACGAGATTTCGCGGCGGCTGGAGGCGGTCGGCAAAGCGGCCTTCAAAAAACGAAAAGGGATCGACATCTTTGTTAATGTGGATTTCTACAGCGCCTCGCTCTACCACGCGATGGGGATTCCCATCGACTATTTCACCCCGGTTTTCGCGGTCTCGCGGGTGGCGGGGTGGGTGGCGCATGTCCTGGAGGAGCAGTTCGCCGAGGCCGCACCCAAACCCCAGCTCTACCGCCCCGCGGCCAGGTACGTGGGCGAGTACTGCGGTCCCGACGAGTGCACCCTGGATGCGATCGACCAACGCTGAGATTTCCGGCGGCCGGCGGGCAGGTTCCAGGGGCCGGCCCGCCCCCGCCATTGAGCGGCGATGCTGAAACCGATTCAATACCGCATGACGCGGCAGCGCCGCGTGATCCTCGAAGAGCTGCGCCAGATGAACACGCATCCGGGCGCCGACGAGATCCACGAGGTGGTCCGCCGGCGGCTGCCGCGCATCAGTCTGGGCACGGTTTACCGCAATCTCGATATTCTCTGCGAGTTGGGGGAAATCCAAAAGCTGGAGTTCGGCGGCACCCTCAAGCGCTTTGACGGCGACCCGGGGCCGCATTATCATATCCGCTGCGTTTGCTGCGACCGGGTGGACAATGCCCCCGTGCCGCCGGTGGAAAATATCGAAGCCCGGCTCTGTCCGGCAACCGACTACAAGATCATCGGCCACCGGCTGGAGTTCATCGGCCTGTGCCCCGAGTGCGCCCGGCACACCATTTCCCCGGGCCTGAAGAAGATCGAGCCCCGTTCACAGAAAACCTGACCCCGTCTTCAGGGGCCCAGCGAGGATACAGCCTATGAACCCCATGCAGCAGGGCGCCCAGCCCGAGCAGATGACACAGGAGCAGTTTCTGCGGCAGCTTAAAATGACCCTTGAAAGGCTGCCCAACCAAATCCCCCTTTTCCTGTTCGCCCGGCCCGGCCAGGATGACGTCTTCGTACAGGCGGCCCGTCAATTGGTGCGGTCTTTTCGCGAACTGACCGACAAGATCGTCTTTCGTGAGTACACCCTCGACCATGAAATGGCCCGCAAGCATCGCGTGGAGCGCGCGCCGACGCTGCTCTTCGCGCCCGAGCGCTACAGCATCCGCTGGTTGGGCGCCCCGCTGGGCGAGGAAGGCCGGACCTTCCTGGAAATGATCATCCTGCTGGGCCTCGGGCAATCCAATCTCAACGACCAGGCCAAAAAGGTGCTCGAAGGCCTGCAGGAACCGCGTGATGTCAAGGTCTTTGTGAGCGCCACGTGTCCCTACTGCCCCCAGCAGGCCGTCAACGGGGTGCGTGCGGCCATCGAAAAGCCCGAGCTGGTCTCCCTTGAAATCATCGACATCCAAAGCAACCCCGATCTGGCCAACCGCTACAGTGCCCACAGCGTTCCCCAGACCTTCACCAACGAGATCCTGACCGGCATGGGGGCCCAGCCCGAGGAGCTGTTCATGCTTTCGCTGAAAAAGCTGGAGGAGGTCACGATTTTCATTCCCGACAGCGACGCCCCGGTGGTGGATACCGATCTGCTGATCGTGGGCGGTGGCCCGGCCGGGTTGACGGCCGGCATCTACGCGGTGCGCAGCGGCCTCAAGGCGGCGGTGGTGGAGCGCGGGGCCCTGGGAGGGCAGGTGGCGACCACCCCGGTGGTGGAAAACTACCCCGGCCTGACCCAGGTGGGCGGCAAGTCCCTGGTGGACATCATGGTCAGCCACGCCCTGCAATACGTCCAGATCTTCCAGGGTGAAGCGGTGCTGGACATTCAGCCGGGGGACCCCATCGAAACCACCACCAGCCGGCGCAAGTTCCGCTCCAAGGCGGTTCTGCTGGCCACCGGCGCATCCCACAAGCACCTTGGCGTTCCGGGGGAGTCGCGCCTATCCGGCAAGGGGGTCAGCTACTGCAGCACCTGTGACGGGCCGCTTTTCAAGGGCAAAAAGGTGATCATGGTCGGCGGCGGCAACAGCGCCGTGACCGAGGCCCTGCACCTTCACCACATGGGGGTGGAGGTCACCCTTGTGCACCGCCGCGACACCTTGCGGGCCCAGCAGTATCTCGTCAAAAACCTCGAAGACAACCGGATTCCGGTGCTCTGGAACACCGAGGTCAAGGAGATCAGGGGCAAGGATCGGGTGGAGGAGGTTCTGCTGTTGAACAACCGCAGCAAGAAAACCTCGACCCTCAAGGTCGACGGTGTTTTTCTGGCCATTGGCTACGAGCCGGCGGTGGATCTGGCCCACAAGATCGGGGTGGCTCTGACCGAGGATGGCTACATTCAGCGTGACGCCAAACACCGCACCAACATCCGCGGCATCTACTCGGCGGGTGACGTGGAAGGCGGCTACAAGCAGATCGTGACCGCCGCCGGCCAGGGGTCGGAGGCCGCTCTATCGATCTTCGAGGATATGATGCATCCTTACTGGGAGAAAGCCAAAGCCCAAGCCTGACAGTTCCGAAAAAAACCAATTTCTGCGTTGCGCTGCATCTCGAAGTCGCTGCGGCGTAAAATCGTACGCCTCACTTCTCAAGAATTGTGCACCGTAAATTGGCCCTTTTACGAAGCTGTCTGGTCTATGATTTTTTACCGCCTGATCAAGCCTGAAGCGCCGCGGGAGCAGGTGACAGGCTTTTTTGACAGCGACCGCTAAGTCGTCCGTCTCGGGGGGACTTCTCCCCCCGATTTTTATTTGCCCGGCATCGCCCGAACGGTCCGGGCTCACGCTCTCCTGGGGGGCAATGATGCCATTGATGTTCACGCCCATTCTGCTGGAAGACCAGCAGCGCTATCGGGAGCACCTCGCCCGCTGCCCGCAGGTAACCTCCGACTATAGTTTTGTAAATCTTTGGGGCTGGGCCTCCGAATACGGGCTGGAGCTGGCCTGGGATGCGGAACTGGTCTGGATCCGGCAGCGTCTGCCGCAGCCGGTTTACTGGGCGCCGGTGGGCCCCTGGGACGGCATCGACTGGCCGGGGCGAATGGAGGCGTTGGCCCCGCAGCTTTCGCCAGCGGCCTTTCGTCGGGTCCCGGAAGCCCTGGTCGAGGTCTGGCGGGCGGTCTGGCAGGACCGCATCCAGGTCGAGGAAACACGCTCGGATTGGGACTACCTCTACGCGGTCAAAGACTTGGTGGAACTTCGGGGCAATCGGTTTCACAAGAAAAAAAACCTCCTCAACCAGTTTCTCAAAAACTACGAGTTCGTTTTCGCGCCCCTTGGCCCGGAGATCGTCCGGGAGGCCCTGGAGATGCAGGAGGAGTGGTGCGTCTGGCGCAACTGCGAGTCGTCGGAGACCCTGGCCGCCGAAAATCGTGCCATCGAACGGGTCCTCAAGGCCTGGCAGTCGCTGGAGGGCATCCTCGGGGGGATCCTGCGGGTGGAAAAAAACATGCTGGCCTACACCATCGCCGAACCGCTGACCGAGGAGATGCTGGTGATTCATTTCGAAAAAGGCTGCTCTCTGGCCAAGGGGGTCTATCAGGCGATCAACCAGATGTTCCTGGCCCATGAGGGGGAAGGCTACACCACGGTCAACCGTGAACAGGACCTGGGCGACGCGGGCTTGCGCAAAGCCAAGCTCTCCTACCATCCCACCGGCTATCTGAAAAAATTCGGCGTGGTCTTGGTCTGAGAAGGTTCACGGCTCAGGGCGGCGGCCGCTTCGGGGCGGGCTTCGGCTCAGCCCGGTGGGTCGGTGAAATAAAAAGCACTCCTGAAGGAGTGCTTGAGGGGGTGCCCGATGGGCGGAGGGTGTCGGCGGGCGCGACTCAGTCGCCCTGGGCGGCCATGAAATCGTCGTAGAGGGTTTCCAGAAACAACTTGTGCTTGGCCTCTTCCTGGCAGAGCATTTTGAAGATTTTCTTGTGCTCGGGGTGCTTGGCCCGGCCTTGGAGTTCGTTGTAGAGTTTCAGGGCCTGCTCTTCGCGCTTCATGGCCAGCCGCAGGATGTCGGCGTAAGGCATGCCCTTTTCATACCTCATCTCGACCATGTAGTCGCTGCGCTTGATGTCCGGAATCCATTTCCAGTTGTAATCCTCGATCGCCGCCCGGTTTTCGTCCAGGTTCTCCAGCATCTTCTGGTGCTTGCGTTCCTCGGCGGCCATCTCCATCAGGGTTTTCTTGGACCCGGAAAACGGTTCCTGGGCGGCGCATTCGGTGTAGAAGTCGGCGGCCTCTTTCTCTTTGCCGATGGCAAAATCAACAATTTCATCGTAGGTTCCAAAATGCATGGCATCCTCCTTAGCGGTTTGACTTTTGCCTACTTTAAGTAATAATGGTCGCCATGTCAAAGAAAATTTGTGTTCACACCTCTGGCCGCCATGGGGTGCGGTACTCCAACAGCGTCCCGGCCCCGTGCGAGGAATGTCCGCTGTCCTGCGATACACTGATGTCTCAAAATCTGGGGTGAGCGGCTGACTGGGTGGCGGCGATATGTTCAGCTATCTGTAATAATAAGGTTTTATTCGAGTGGGGGGCGGTGCGGCCAGGCCGGCGGCTGGGTTCGGCGCTGTATCGGACAGCTCTGCGCCCGGTCGCCCGGGGTTCGAAGTAGCTCCCCAGTCGCTCCAGGTAATTATAAACATACATAAAAAAATGGTTCCAGGCGGTCGTTGGTTCTTGGCATGCAAATTGATCTCGTTGGGTGGGGTATCAACCGTGAGGTAGGGTTACCCAATCCGGCGGGAGTGAAAAATTGAGGCCTTGCAGCGAAAATATTCAAAAGACCTTGTGCTTGGTGGAGGAGATGCTGCGCCTTGCCGATCAGGGCGATGCGGACCGTGAAGACATCGGTTGCGGGGTGCTCTACGGGGTACTGCGCGATACGGCCTTCAAGTTGAAAAAACTGGCCGAGGAGGAGCGCCACGCCCATATCCTGAAAGGCTGGTGGGACCCCAATGAGGATTGGGGTTGATTTATGCTGTGGATTTGCACTAAGGTTTGATTTAAGATATTTAATTGAAGTTGTTGAAGCGCTGGAAAGTCAAATTTAAGGAGTCGAATGGTGAAGTCCATCAGAGGAACTAAGACCGAGCAAAACCTGTTGACGGCCTTTGCCGGTGAGTCCCAGGCCCGTAATCGCTACACCTATTTTGCCGGCAAGGCCCGCAAGGAGGGCTATGTCCAGATTGCGGCGGTCTTCAGCGACACTGCCGATCAAGAGAAGGAGCACGCCAAGCGCTTTTTCAAATTTCTCGAAGGCGGTGATGCCCAGGTCGCCTACAGCTTTCCGGCCGGGATGATCGGCACCACCGTGGAGAACCTGAATGCCGCGGCCGATGGCGAGCGGCACGAACACGCCGATATGTATCCCGGCTTCGCCAGAGTTGCCCGTGAGGAAGGCTTCGAGGCCGTGGCCAGCGTGTTCGAGAATATTTCGGTCGCCGAAAGGCACCATGAAAAACGCTACCGCGCATTGGCCGCCAATATCCTCGCCGGCCGGGTGTTCAAACGGGACCAGGCGACGGTCTGGTGCTGCCGCAATTGCGGTTATCTGCACGAGGGCGTGGAGGCCCCCGAGATGTGTCCGGCCTGCGCCCATCCCCGGGCCCATTTTGAACTCCACTGCGAGAACTATTAACCCTGAGAATGGACGGGCGCGCCCGCGCCCCCGATCTTAACCCACCCCCTCCGCTGAACGACCCGGCAACCCCAGGCGTTGGCCCACCCGGCGAAGGGTGGCGGCGCAGCGGTTGCCGGGGAGGGTTGGCGGAACAGCGAAAGGAGTAGAACATGGCAGAGCGGTTGGAAATCTACAAGTGCGAAGCATGTGGCAACATCATCGAGGTTTTGCACGGCGGCAAAGGTGAGCTGGTGTGCTGCGGCGCCCCCATGAAACTGATGGAGGCCGGCGTTGTGGACGCCGCCAAGGAGAAGCATGTCCCGGTGATCGAAAAAGTCGCCGGCGGAGTCAAAGTCAAGGTTGGCAGCGTCGCTCACCCGATGGAAGCCAAGCATTGGATCGAGTTTATCGAGATCATCGCCGACGGCAAGGTCTATCGCCAATTCCTCAACCCCGGCGATGCCCCCGAAGCCACATTCAATGTCACGGCCGACAGCATTACCGCCCGCGAGTACTGTAACCTGCACGGCCTTTGGAAAGCTTAAGGGAGCTGCGGGCGATGGGTCGTCTGAAAAGACGCCCGCTGTCTGCCGAACCCCGAGGCGGGCAAAAGCGGCTTTTCGGAAACGTATATACGGTCGATCCCGCGGCCTGCGCACTGCCCTCCAGGGCCAACGCTTACAGGGAGGTGGTTTATGACCAGCTGGAAATGTGAAAACTGCGGTTATACCTTCGAGGCCGAAAAGCCGCCGGAGCGCTGCCCGGCGTGCAAAGAGAAATGTCAGTTCCTGGACAACACCTGCTACACGCCCGATTGCCAGTACGAAGGCACGGACAAGCGCATCGGCAAAAAGTGACCGGCTCGCCCGGCTGCTGACGTAAAGTTCCGCCGGCCCAGCCGTCCGGGTCGGGGCCGCCGCCACGGTCGGTCTGCGCCGCTTCAGGCGTCAGCCCCCATCGGGCGGCCCCGCTTTGCGGCCGTTGTGGGCCGGCTGCCGGCTTCAATCGTCAACCCCTGGCTTAGAGGAACGATCATGGCCAACGTACTCGTCGTCTGTGCCACCCGCAGTGGGGAAACCGTCAGGATCGGCGAGTTGATCGCCGAAGGCATTCGCATCAGCGGCCACCAGGCCACGCTCGTCAAAGCCGGCGAAATTAAAAACGAAGGCGATCTCCAGGGTTTTGACGCTTACGTCTTCGGATCGGCCACCTACCACGGGGACATGCTTTCGGCGATGAAGACCCTGCTGTTTTTGGCCCAGAAGGCCGATCTGGAGGGCAAAGTCGGCGGCGCCTTCGGTGCTTTCGGCTGGAGCGGCGAGGCCCCCGATCGGATCTACGAGACCCTGCGGCACATATGCAAAATGGACCTGGTCTCCGGCCCGCTGCGCCTCAAGTCCAGCAGCCTGCAGGGCGGTATTCGGATGGCGCAGGACTACGGCCGTGCCATCGCCCAGAAGTTGACCGGCACCTGAAACCCGGACCCGGCGGCGATCTTGTCCCGCTGGGGGGCGCAGTTTGACGGTGGCGCCGTGGGCGGGACCCGCCCGGCCCGCGGGAAAGCGGCCGGTTAAGGCTGCCGCGGGCACCACCAAAAAATGAGAGGAGGACACCCCAATGACTGAAAAACAGACCACGCCTCAGCATTGCCCCGGATTTGGCAGCTTCAAAAACCTCAAATCCTTCAACTGCAAGTGCCCGTCCTGTGGCGCTGAAAAGGAGATTTTCTCGGACGAGTTCGACCGCCCTCACAAGTGCGCCAAGTGCGGCGAGGAGATCGACTTCACCCAGTGCACCCTGACCGGCCAGGCCGGCAGCCCGTCACCGCGCTAACCGGGTCGGTTCCCGGTACGCAGCCCGACCCCAAAGCGACCCCGGGCCGTCGCGTTCGTGCTGGCCTGCCCGGTTTTTGCGTTTTCGGGCCCAAACGGCGGGCGGGGGCGCCGGTGGGCGGTTACCACCCGGTTTTCACGTGATCCCACCCGGCCGCCGTTGGGAAAATCTTTGGGGCAAGGCCGCCGCAACGGACCCGGTCCGGGGACCGGCCTGTTGCACGGTGCAATCCCGGGCCCCGTCCGTTTTGTTCGGGCCGACGGCCCCGCCCAAAGGAGGTGAAGATGGAAGACCCGCTGGGAAGCAGGGAGACGACGGGTGGAATCCCCCGGATCGGTGATCCGGCCCCCAATTTCGAGGCCGAATCCACCTTCGGCAACATCCAGTTGGCCGATTTCAAGGGCTCCTGGCTGGTGTTCTTCTCCCACCCGGCCGATTTCACGCCGGTTTGCACCACCGAGTTTCTGGCCTTTGCGCGGCGCCACGCGGATTTCAGAAAATGCAATACCGAACTCTTGGGGCTTAGTATCGACAGCATCTTTGCGCACCTCAGCTGGGTTCGCAACATCGAGGAAAAGTTCGGCTGCAAGATCACCTTTCCGGTGATTGCCGACATCGATCGGCGGGTGGCAGCGCGCTACGGTATGATCATGCCCGGTGAGAGCAGAACCGAAACCTCGCGCTGCGTGTTCGTGATCGATCCCAGCGCGGTGATCCGCGCCTTGATCTACTATCCGATGACCACCGGGCGCAATGTCGAGGAGATTCTGCGGCTGGTCAGCGCCCTGCAGACATCCGACACCCACATGGTGGCGACCCCCGCCAACTGGCAGCCCGGGGAACCGGTGATCGTGCCGCCGCCCAGGACCCAGGAAGCGGCGGCCGAGCGCCTGTTGGAAAATTATGACTGCAAGGACTGGTATTTCTGCCAGAAAAAACTGTAACCTGCTTCCATGGCCTGTATCGACGCCGATGGCAACCTGACCCGCACCGCGGAGCTGATCCTGCTGGCGCTGCGACGGGCGGCGGCGGCCGAGGAAGTGGCTGCGGAAACGGACCTGCCGCTTTTCCGGGTGCGCGCGGCGATACGCGAACTCCAGCGGGCCGGACTGCTGGCCGCTCTGGGCGACCAGCGCTTCCAGACCACCGACCGGGGTATTGGCAAGCTGGAGGGTTGACAGTTCCTAAAAAACCCAATTTGCGCGTTGCGCTGCATCTCGAAGTTGCTGCGGCGCACAATAGTACACCTCACGCCGCTGAGATTTGGCGCCGTAACTTGGGCCTTTTACGAAACTGTCTGATTTTTACTTTTTAGCGGCCCATCAAGTTTGAACCTTATCGGTGCCGCGCGGATGGCTGTCAGTGCTGCAATTCCCCTGAATTTCAGGTTGCCGGAGCGTGTCTGCCGGCCATAAGGAGGAATCCCGTGGATGTTGCCCGCAAAATCGTGACCCTTTTTTGCGCGGCCATTTTACTGGCCTCGGTGCTGGCCCTGGCCGACGGCCAGCCGCGCGGGGCCGACGATATGCTTCTGGAAGGCGGCAGCACCGGGTGGGTGCCCTTTCCGCACCACCGCCATCAGGATGCCCTCGGCGATTGCATGGCCTGCCACACCCTTTTCCCCCAGAAAGCCGGGAGCATCGAGGCCCTCAAGGCCGAGGGCCAACTGGGCAAAAAGGCCGTGATGAAGGCCTGCACCAAATGCCACCGCAATCTGGCCAAAACCGGCCAGCCCAGCGGGCCGACGGGCTGCAAACAGTGCCACAGCCGGAAAGAGGTATAACCACATGCGCGTTTTGGGACTTCAGGGCAGCCCCCGCAAAAACGGCAACAACGACTACCTGCTCCAGCGCTTCATGGAAGCCGCCGCCCAGCACGGCGCCCTCACGCGGACGCTGTGGGTCGACCGCATGGATATCCGCCCCTGCAAGGAGTTCACCACCTGCGAAAAAAAGGGCTTCTGCCCCATTGATGACGCCATGAAGCAGGAGGTTTACGCCTTGATCCGGGAGGCGGATGTGATCGTGGCGGCCACCCCGATTTTTTTCTACAACATGACCGCCCAGCTCAAGGCCCTGGTGGACCGCTGCCAGACCCTCTGGGCGCGCAAGTACCGGCTCAAACTGAAAGACCCCGGCTGCCGCACCCGCCAGGGGTATCTGCTCTCCACCGCCGCCAGCAAGGGTAAGAACCTCTTCGAAGGGCTGCATCTGACGGCCCAGTACTTCTACGACGCGGTGGATGCCCGTTACGCCGGCAGCCTGACCTACCGCGAGATCGAAGGCAAGGGCGAGATGGCCGCGCACCCCACCGTGACGGCGGATGTGGCCGCTGCGGTCGCAGCCCTCCTGACACCCCTCCAGCAGCGGCGGCGGGTGCTCTTCGCCTGCCGCGAAAACGCCTGCCGCAGCCAGATGGCCGCCGGGTTCGCCCAGTTCCACGCCGGTGACAAGCTCGAGGTGCTCTACGGCGGCAGCAGCCCGGCCGAAGCGGTCAACCCGCAGATGGTCGCGGCGATGGCCGAAAAAGGCATCGACATGTACTTTCGGCGCACCCGCGCCGTCGATGACGCGTTGGCCGAGGGGCCCCCGGAGGTGATCGTGACCATGGGTTGCGAGGAAAACTGCCCGTTTACCCCCGGCGCCGAGCGGGTGGCGTGGCAGCTGCCCGATCCAGCGGGCGCGCCGATTGAGACCATGCGCCAAGTGCGAGACGAAATCGAGCACCGGGTGGGCGAGCTCGTCGCCCGGTTGGCCTGACCTGCCGGGGGAGTTTCGGCCCCGTTGACAAGAAACCCTGAAACAGCATCACCCCTAACGAACCAGTCAAAGGAGGAAGGTATGGAAAAGTGGGTCTGCACGATCTGCGGTTATGTTTACGATCCCGCCAAGGGCGATCCCGACAACGGTGTGGCGGCCGGCACGAAATGGGAGGATGTGCCCGACAGCTGGGAGTGCCCGGTCTGTGGTGCCAGCAAGGGGGATTTCGAGAAGGAAGCCTGATCGCTTTTCGCAAACGAAAAAAAGCCTTTGAAAAGCGGCCTGGGCGCCTTATCTTGTCGTCTGTCCCCGGTCGATGGCCGGAAGGGGCGTCCGGTGAAAACCCGCCGCCGCCCCATCAGCCGCCGGGGATCGTCTGAAGCGCATTTTTGAAGGCTGGGCTGAACCGATGCCCTTGCGGGCCGTCGAAGCTGCGGCGGCCTGGCAAGGGCATCGCTTTTGGGATGACGCCGGCTGATGGGACCCTTCGGGTTGGGGCCAAATGGCCCACCGTCTGGCCATGGACCCGCAGCCCGCCGGACTTTTCAAAGGAGGAAATTACCGGAATGAAACCCGTCGAAATTGCCCCGGGGATTTACGACGTCGGCGTCAACGACTGGAACATCCAAGAATTCCATGGCTACTCGACGCCGTATGGGACCAGCTACAACGCATTTTTGATCGTCGATGAAAAGATCGCGCTGGTGGATACCGTCAAGGTGGAATTTGTCGACCGTCTGCTGGAGAATATCTCCCAGATCGTCCCACCGCAGAAAATCGATTATGTGATCAGCAATCACACCGAAATGGATCATTCCGGCGGTCTGCCGCGGATCATGCAGGCCGTCGGCCCGCACACGCCTATTTACTGTTCCAAGCTGGGGCTGAAAAACCTGGCGCGCCACTTCACGGACCCCTGGGCCTACCAGGCCGTCTCAGACGGCCAAAGGCTCAGCCTGGGCCGCCGCACCCTGACCTTTCTCGAGACCCGCATGCTGCACTGGCCGGACAGCATGTTCACCTATCTCGCGGAAGAAAAGATCCTGTTCTCCAGCGACGCCTTCGGGCAGCACTATGCCGGGCAGGAAAAGTTCGACGACGTGATCGGCGAAGCCATCATGCCCCATGCCAAAAAGTATTTCGCCAATATCCTGATGCTCTATGCCCCCCAGGTCCTCCAATTGATGGAGAAAATCCAGTCGCTGGGGCTTGAGTTCGCCATGATCTGCCCCGACCATGGCATCATCTGGCGGCGGGAGCCGGGCCGGATTCTGGAGGCCTATCTTCGTTGGGCGCGGCAGACGCCCAAGAAAAAAGCGCTCTTGGTATACGACACCATGTGGCACAGCACCGAGCAAATGGCCGAGGCCATCGCAACCGGCATCGGCGCCGAAGGGGTCCTGGCGCGCCCCATGATCCTCAGCAAATGGCACCGCAGCGACATCATGACCGAAGTGCTGGACGCCAAGGCCATCGTTCTGGGCTCGCCCACCCTCAACAACGGCCTTTTTCCCACCCTGAGCAGTTTTATCACCTATCTCAAGGGCTTCCGCCCGCAGCACAAGATGGGGGCCGCCTTCGGCTCCTATGGCTGGAGTGGCGAGGCGGTCAAACTGCTCAACCAGCACCTCGCCGAGATGAAGTTCGAAATCCTCGACCCGGGCCTGAGGATCCAGTACGTGCCGGACCGCGCCGCTCTGGGCCAGTGCTTTGAATTCGGCCGCCGCATCGGCCAGGCGGTCAACCAGGCCGTTCACCCCTGAGGCCTCTGGTGGGGCCCCCGCGGCCGCAGAAAGAGACGACAACGCGCCATGCAGAAACCGGTTGTGGAACTCAGCGAGTGCATCCTCTGCGAGTTGTGCTCCCAGGTGTGCCCGAGCGTATTCCGGCTCAACAGCCTGGGTTATATCGAGGTCCTGGATCTCCCCAGCTACCCCCGGGAGGAAGTCGACGAGGTCATCAAACACTGTCCGGCCGACTGCATCTACTGGGAGGAGGAGTGATGCTGCGGGGGATCCCCGTCGCTTTGATCGGCTTGGGCCGGGAGGCGAGCATGCAGCCATTCAGGCCGCCGGGCGGCCGTCAGTTGAAAAACCAGGTGCGCGAACTGCTGCTCGGTCAGGATTTGGCCGCCGGTTTGGAGGCCCTGCAGCGGATCCCCCCGCGGCGGGTGGTGAACCCGTTGTTTTCCTTTTTTTACAGCCGCGACCCGCTGCTGCGCTGGCGCGCGGTCTCCGCCATGGGGGCGGTGGTGGCGGCCCTGGCGAATGAGGAGATGGAATCCGCGCGGGTGGTCATGCGGCGGCTGCTCTGGAACCTCAACGATGAGTCGGGGGGCATCGGCTGGGGCTCGCCGGAGGCCATGGGCGAGATCACGGCCCGCAGCGCCCCGCTGGCGGCCGAATTTGCGTCGCTCTTGGCCTCCTATGTGCGCCCCGACGGGAATTATTTGGAGCACCCCCTCCTGCAGCGCGGCCTGCTCTGGGGCCTCGGGCGCCTGGCCCATGCGCGCCCCCAGCTGATCCCGGATGTTGCCGAGAGCCTTGCGCCCTTTCTGACCGCCGCGGACCCGTTTCACCGCGGGCTTGCGGCTTGGGCTGCCGGGCCGCTGCCCCAGCGCCCGACCCGGGCGGCCCT
Source organism: Desulfobacteraceae bacterium (assembly GCA_022340425.1). Taxonomy (NCBI): domain Bacteria; kingdom Pseudomonadati; phylum Thermodesulfobacteriota; class Desulfobacteria; order Desulfobacterales; family Desulfobacteraceae; species Desulfobacteraceae bacterium. The sequence continues at coordinate 25,221 of JAJDNY010000075.1, forward strand.
GCTGGCGCTGGTGGATGACCCGGCGGTGTTCGTCTTCTACCGCGAGCCGGTGTTGACCGAGGCGGCGGTGGGGACCGCCGCGCGCGCGGCCCTGGATCCGGCCCGTCGGCAGCCGCTTGGCACGCCGATTCCGGCGGCGCGCCTGAAGCAGCTATGAAATGGACCCCCGAGGCGGAAGACGTCATCAAGAACGTCCCCTTTTTCGTCCGCAAGAAGGTGCGCTCCCGGGTTGAGCAGGAGGCCCGCCAGGCCGGCCTGGCAACCGTCGACCTGGCCACCGTGACCCTCGCCCAGCAGCGTTTTCTCAGCGGCCAGGCCTCCGAGATCCGGGGCTTTCAGTTGGACGTCTGCTTCGGTCCGCGGGGGTGCCCCAGCCGCACCCTACCGGTTGACGACCTTCAGCGCCGCATCGCGGCGCTCCTGGAGCAGGCCGACCTGTTGAGCTTCCTCAAGCGCCACGTGGCCGGGCCGCTGAAGTTCCACCACGAATTTCGCGTCAGTCTGGCCGAATGCCCCAATGCCTGCTCCCAGCCCCAGATCAAAGACATCGGGATTATCGCCGCCTGCACGCCGCGGGTGGCCGCGGCGGAGTGCTCGCACTGCGGGGCGTGCGCGGCGGCCTGCCGCGACGCCGCCGTGAGCGTCTTCGCGGATCGGCCGCAGCCGGTGATCGACCATGACCGCTGCATGGCCTGCGGTCAATGCCTGGCGCTCTGCCCCAGCGGGACCCTGGCGGCCGACCAGCAGGGGTTTCGGGTGCAGCTGGGTGGCAAACTGGGCCGTCACCCCCGCCTGGGAAGGGAGCTGCCCGGAATTTTCAGCGCCGACCAGGTGCTGGCGATCGCGGCGGCCTGCCTGCGGTTCTACAGGCAAAACAGCCGAAACGGGCGGCGCTTCGCGGAGCTGCTGGACGACGCGGCCTTTGAAGACATGGCGGCGCGCTTTGCCGCAAACGCGCCTTCATCGGAGCCCTGAACCACCCGCCGGCGGCCGGCTTCCCGCAAGTTTTTTATTGAATCCCCGAAAAAGAATCTGCTAATGTGGCACCCGCCGTTTTCACGGCCTGCCAGTCGCCCATCAACCAACCGCCAGAACAGGGGAAAAAATGAGAGTTCTCGTCAGCGACAATTTAGGTGAAGCCGGAATTCAACTTTTTCGGGAGGCCGATGGCATCCAGGTCGACGTCAACGTCGGGCTGGCGCCCGATGCCCTCAGGGAGATCATCGGGGATTACGATGCCCTGGTGATCCGCAGCGCCACCAAGGTGACCGAGGAGCTGCTGACGGCCGCCACGCGTTTGAAGGTTATCGGTCGGGCCGGGATCGGCCTGGACAACGTGGACATTCCCGCGGCCACCAAACGCGGAATCGTGGTGATGAACACCCCCACCGGAAACGTCGTGACCACCGCGGAGCACGCCATCGCCATGATGCTCGCCCTTTCGCGCAATATACCCCAGGCCACGGCCTCCCTGCGGGAGGGGCGCTGGGAGAAAAAGAAGCTTCAAGGGCGCGAGATCTTCAACAAGGTGCTGGGGGTAATCGGGTTCGGCAAGATCGGCTCGATTGTCGCGGATCGCGGTCGGGGGCTGAAAATGCGGGTGATCGTCTATGACCCCTTCGTGGCTCCGGAGCAGATTGAAAAGGCCGGCTTCGAAAGCGTGACCCTCGCGGAGCTCTACCGCCGCGCCGACTACATCACGGTGCACGTGCCCAAGCTCAAGGACACGGTCGGGATGATCAACCACGAGGCCTTCGCTCAGATGAAGAACGGGGTGATGCTCATCAATTGCGCCCGCGGCGGGATCGTCAAGGAAGCCGACCTGATCGAGGCCCTCAACTCCGGGAAGGTCGCCGGCGCCTCGCTGGACGTGTTCGAGACCGAGCCCCCGGGCGTCTGCCCCCTGTTTGACACCGACCGGGTGATCTGCACCCCGCATCTGGGCGCCTCCACCCAGGAGGCCCAGACCAACGTGGCCGTCGATGTGGCCCGCCAGATCATCGCCTTTCTCAAATACGGCACGATTCAAAACGCGGTCAACGTGCCTTCGGTCACCGGCGAGCTTCTGACCAAGCTGACCCCCTATCTGACGCTGGGCGAACGCATGGGGGCCCTCCAGGCCCAGATGATCGCGGGGCCCTTGAAGGAGATCACGATTTCCTACAACGGCGACTTCATGGGGCTGGATCTTTCGCCGGTGACCACCGCGATTCTCAAGGGGATCCTGGCGCATGCCGTCAAGGATGACGTCAACTTCGTCAACGCCCCGATCCTGGCCAAGGAAAGAGGGATCCGGGTGACCGAAACCAGCAGCGCCGACTCCGAGGACTATATCAACCTGGTGACTGTCCACGTGGTCTCCACCGAGATGGAGAGTACCGTGGCCGGCACCATCTTCGGCAAGAAGGACCCGCGGGTGGTCAAGGTCAACAACTTCCGCTTGGAGCTGATTCCCAGCGGGCACCTGGCCATCATCAACAACTACGACAAACCCGGCGCCATCGGCAGCATCGGCATGAAGCTGGGTGAGCACAGCATCAACATCGGGCGCATGCAGGTGGGGCAGGAGGAAAACGGTGATCAGCGCAACATCATCTTTCTGCAGACCGACACCCCCATCCCGCCTGCGGTGGTGGAGGAGCTCAAGGCCCTGCCGCTGGTCACCCGGGTGACCCCGCTGGAGCTGTGATGCCGGCCGCCGCCCGGGGCTGCTGCCAGGTCAAGGGATGGGCCATTTAAAACAGGAGCGACCTATGACGGACGACAAAAAAGGTTTCAGCGTGAAGGATCGCAGGATTTTCTCCGAAGAAACGCCTGCCGATGAGGCCTCCAAGAGCGCGTCGGGCGAGACCCGCCAGGAAGGCGAGGCCGAGGCGGCCCCCCAAAAGCCGCCGCCGCCGCCGGAGCAGGAGGCAGGGACCCAGCTGCCCGAAGTCAATTTTTCAACCTTCATCTTTTCGCTCAACTCCGCGACCCTGGTCCATCTGGGCATCATCGAAGATCCGGCCACCGGCCAGAAAGTCAGGAATCTGCCCCTGGCCAAGCAGACCATCGACATCCTCGGGTTGCTGGAGCGCAAAACCCGGGGCAACCTCTCCAGCGACGAGGAGGCCATGCTCCGGAGTATTCTCTACGATCTGAGGATGATCTACATCCGGGAGAAAGGGTAGCGGCCGGCGGCTGCCTCCGCCCCGCCGTTTGGCCCCGCCACCGTCGCCGTCTGGAGACTTCCGGAGGCTGCGCCACCGGGAGCCGTGCACACCAAGAAAGGACACCCCCATGAAATCCGATCCCGCCGCGACGCGTCCCGCGTTGCGCAAACCCTTCTGGCTGCCGGCTTTGGTGATCGGTCTGGTGGCAGCCGCACTGCTGCCGGCGCGGCCGGCCGGGGCCAGCACCCCGGCCGCACCCGGGTTTAACGTTCCACAGAGTTTCAGCGAATTGGCCGCCCAGGTCAGCCCCTCGGTCGTCAACATCCGCACCGTCAAGGTAACCAAGGGCGGCGGGCGGGTTTTTCGCCATTTTTTCCAGGGGCCCCAGGCACCCGGCGACCCCGATGACCCGTTCAAGGAATTTTTCGATAAGTTCTTTGAACAGGACCAGCAGCGCGAGTTTCGCCAGCGCAGCCTGGGGTCGGGTTTCATCATCGACAAACAGGGCTTCGTGGTCACCAACAACCATGTCGTCGAAGATGCCGATGAGATCCGGGTGATTCTCAAAGACGGTCAAGAGTTCGATGCCGAAGTGATCGGCCGGGACGCCAACACCGACCTGGCGCTGATCAAAATCAAGGCCGAAAAGGACCTGCCGATCCTGCAATTGGGTAGCTCGGCGGGGCTTGAGGTCGGTCAGTGGGTCGTGGCCATCGGCAGCCCCTTCGGGCTGGAGCACACCGTGACCGCGGGCATTGTCAGTGCCAAGGGGCGGGTGATCGGCTCGGGGCCCTACGATGATTTCATTCAGACCGACGCGTCCATCAATCCCGGCAACAGCGGCGGTCCACTGATCAACCTGCAGGGCGAGGTGGTCGGCATCAACACGGCCATCATCGCCGGCGGGCAGGGGATCGGCTTCGCCATTCCCATCGACCTGGCGCGCGGCGTCATCGAGCAGCTCAGACAGGCCGGGGTGGTCACCCGCGGCTGGCTGGGGGTGGCCATCCAGAACCTCAGCGAGGAATTGGCGGAGTATTACGGCGCCGGTGACCGCAAGGGGGTCCTGGTGACCGAGGTCTTCCCCGGGGACCCGGCGGACAAGGCCGGCATACGGGCCGGTGACATCATCCTGGCGGTGGAAGATCGGCAGGTTGCGGCCAGTCGCGATCTCACCCGCCTGGTCGCCGATCTGGCGGTGGGGCAGACCGTCGGCGTCAAGATCCTGCGCGAAGGCCGCGAGAAATCCCTGCGGGTGAAAATCGCCAAACGTGAAGAGGGGCAACTGGCCGCCGGCGGCAAGACGGTGCCCGATGAAAATGGCGACGCCGACGCCCTCGGCATTCGGGTCGGGGAGATCACATCGGAAATCGCCCGTCGCTTCAACCTCGAAAATATCCAAGGCGTGGTGGTCATGGGCGTTGAAAGCGGCAGCCCGGGGGAGGTGGCCGGCGTCCAACTGGGGGACGTGATCCAGGAGATCAATCACCAGAAGGTCGGCACCCCTGAGGACTACAATCGGATTATCGCAAAAAGCGCCCAGGGCGAGACGCTTCAGTTTTTCATCATGCGTCCGGCAGCGGGTTTCGTGGTGGTCAAAATCACCCCCTGACAGGCTCGGGCGCACCCATGGAGCTTTCCAACGACCTGCCGGAGCCCCTGGAGCTCCGGGCGCCGGCCAAAATCAACCTCTTCCTGGCGGTCACCGGCAGGCGCGCTGACGGCTACCACGAGCTGTTGAGCCTGATGTGCGCCATCGGCCTCTACGACCGGGTGAGCCTGCGCTTTGGCGGGCGCGGGATCCGGGTGTCCTGCGACCACCCCGCGGTGCCCGAGGACGATCGCAACCTGGTGCATCGCGCGGCCAGCCGTTTTTTCGACCGTCTGGGTGTTCTGCCCGGGGTGACAATCCGGATTGATAAGCGGATTCCGGTGGCGGCCGGCCTGGGCGGCGGCAGCAGCGATGCGGCCGCCGTGCTCGGGGGACTCAACCGGGCTTTCGGGCGGCCGTTCACATCCGAGCTGCTGCAGCCCATGGCGCTGGCCGTGGGGGCTGACGTGCCGTTCTTTCTCACCGGCAAACCGGCCCTGGCCACCGGCGTCGGTGAACACCTGGAGCCGGTGACCGGCCTGGTCCCCTACCATGTCCTGACGGTGTGCCCCGACCTGAAGGTTTCAACCGCGGCGGTCTACAAAAATCTGAATTTGGGATTGACAAAATGTGAAAAAAAACTTAAACAACTTCACTTAAAAACCGAGCGATTTGACGCGCTTCACTTTCTCTGCAACGATCTGGAAACCGTTACGATCCGTAACTTTCCGCAGTTAAATGAGATAAAAAAAGCGCTCCTCGGTCTCGGCGCAGCGGGTGCCCTGATGTCGGGCAGCGGCCCCACG
>JAJDNY010000076.1 GCA_022340425.1 Desulfobacteraceae bacterium
TTTATGTCCCGTCGTCCCGGGCCGAGCATCGCAGCAGCCGGCGATAAAGGCCCTGTGGCTGTCTGAGCGCAAGCGCGTTCCACAGGGCCCGCCGGCTGCGAGAAGCGCAGGGCAGCCCGAAGGGCCCCGGGACGCGGGCGGCTTCTTTTGGTTCGTTTTCTTGTCCGCACAAGAAAATGAACACAGACCAATGGGAGTTGTAAATCCCGGTCCATTACCGGGGTGCCCGCCAAAGTTCCTTTCTGACAAACACCGCACCGCGGGGTGAAATGCTTTTTGCGGAACCGTCAAGGTTCGGTGGGCATCGGGCCGCGGGCCCTCACCGCAGATAGCCCAGTTCCTTGGGCAGCGGCACCCCCTTGCCCATGGTGTCCTCGCCGTAGTTAACCCCCGCAAGGATCGCAATGTCCTCCAAGGCGCGGGTGTCGCCTTCAAATACCACCTCGCTGATGCCCTCCTTCTGAATCTTGCCGCCGGCCCACTGGATGTCCAGCACGCTGCTGGCATCGAAGCGATCATCACCCACGCAAAGCTCCACCTGGCCGCCATAGTGCTGCACGATCTTGGCCACCATCAGGCTGGGGCGGCTGTGAAAGCCCAGTTTGACGGGGATGCCGACTCTCAGAGAATCCCGTTCGATGTTCTCGTTGAGGATTTCCTGGGCCAGCTTGCGGCCGGCGGTGAGGTAGTGACAGACGTAGAAAAGACCGTAGTTGACGGTGCGGTCCAGAAGCGTGTGGGGGTCGATGATCTCGCAGAGCCGCTCGTGCACCTTCTGGTAGGTGTTCTTGTAGCCGGCCTCGTGCAGGTGGCGCTCGTAGAAGTGCAGCAGGCGCCCCATGATCTGCAGCAAGTGAAAGACGCAGGAGAAGTGCCCCCGCAGCTGGCGCAGCTTTTTGTTGCTGCCGAAGCGCAGGCCGCCCTGGATGACATAGGTGTCGAAGGAGGACTGGAGATTGTGGACCAGCATCTCGTAGCGCCGGATTTCGACCTCGTTGACCTTGCCCGGCACGATCTCCTGGATTTCCGCCAGGCTGCACGGTTCATAGAAGCGCAGCAGATCGAAGCTCTTGGAGATGCTCAGAAATTCGCTTGCGATTTTGACGATGTTTTTTTTCTGCTGGGTGCGGTTTTCGTCATCGATGTCGTGGACCAGCAGCTCGCGGGTGGTGACCCCGGGGAAATCGGCGGTCGAAAAGCGTTCCTGCGGCATGGGGATCCCCAGCCGCCGGGCCTCCTCGAGGATCACCGGGGCAAGCCTGATCAGGCACCGGGTAAGAAAATCCTGGGTCTTGTCGCCCTCGGTTTCGAAGGCCGCCGTGTCCCCCAGATCGTAGAACGGCAAACGGTTTGAAATGTGCTTTTGGGAGTAGCCGCCAAGGCTCAGGTGACGCACGGCCGCGCTCAGTTCCCGGTAGAGATACCAGTTGGTGTTGTTCTTGGCGCCGTGGAAATCCAGCAGGTCCTCCAGCACCTGGGAAGTGGCGATCAGGGTGGAGTAGATTTTCTTGGTGAAGCGGTAGCGGGCAAGGTCCGCGGTGGAGATGAAAATGCAGCTCTTGAGGTAGTCGTGGGAAAAAATGCGGACTTTTTCCAGAAAGGAAATATCACCGCTGTCGGTTTCAGAACCCATGGAAGGCAAGTTCCTCTGAATCGGGGCGCAAAGCCCGCCCCAGGGGCGTTTTCAACCCCGCCCCTGTCAAAGAAAAAAAAACGGTTGAAGCCGCCCGTAAGCCGAATTCTGTTCCCGCGGGCGGTTACCCGGCTGCGGGCTACGATCATTCATCTCTGGGCGGCGGTTGCCCGCCGCCTCCAGCGACCTACCCGGGAGCTCGGACGGGCCGTCCTCAAGCACTCCCCTATTTGGTCTTGCACCGGGTGGGGTTTACAAAGCATTCCCGGTCACCCGAGAACCTGGTGCGCTCTTACCGCACCTTTTCACCCTTACCGGCCGCGGCGGGAGGATTTCCCCCCTGCGGCAGGCGGTATGCTTTCTGTTGCACTTTCCTTCGCGTCGCCGCGACTCCACGTTATGGAGCACCCTGCCCTGCGGTGTTCGGACTTTCCTCCAGGCCGATCTAGCGGCCCAGCGATCGTATGGACGACTTCAACCGCGCTTGTACTTCCCTTTGGATTAAACAGTAAAAAATGAAAAATTGAGATGGTGGTGAAAAAAGTCCAAGCTCAAGGCGCGCAAATCTCAGCGGCGTGAGGCGTACTGATGTATGCCGCAGCGACTTCGAGATGCAACGCAACGCAGAGATTGGGCTTTTTGCGCCGCCATCACACTTCGGCCTCCTCCTGGCAGAAGATAATCCTGCGGCAGTGGGGGCAAAAGGTCAATTCGTCAAACCGGTGCAGCTCGTTGAAGAGCTGCCGGGGGATGTTGAGGTGGCAGCCCTGGCAGACGGCATCGATCACGGGGGCCACGGCCCCCTGTTTGACCTGCCCCTGAACCCGCCTGAAGTGCTCCAGCAAAACCGGATCGACGGCCTGGGCGGCCTCCCGGCCGGCCCGGGTAAGATCGGCCAACTGGGCGGTTAGGTCCTGGTTTTCTCGTTCAAGCTCAACCTGCCGCCGGTCGGCCGTCTGGCGCAGGGACTGGGCCTGGGCCTTTTTCTGGGTCAAGGCGGCCTCGGCGGCCTCGATCCCATCGAGACTGGCCAGCATCCCGTCTTCGATCAGGGAGTTTTTACGCTTGAGATCGTCGATCTCCTTCAGGATGGACTGGTATTCCTTGTTGGTCTTGACCGTGGCCAGACGTTCGTTGCTTTTGCGGATTTGGGCCAAAACCATCTGAGCCTCGCGCTCCTGCTCGCGGTAAGCCTTCTGGGCCGCCTGCAGCTGGGCATCCTCTTCGGCCAGGGTCGCCTCGAAGGACTCCAACTCGTGCGCGACGGCGGCCAGCTTCGCGGGCGTCTCGGCCAGCTGGGCCTGAACGCGGCGGATCTCGGCCTCGATGGTCTGCAGCGCCACCAGGGACTGGATTTTTTCTCGGGATATGGTCGCCATGCGCACTTCCGGTTTTTAGGAGTTAATTTTAAGGTTTAACCAATTAAACATAACTTATCGTTTTATATGGTTTTAAAAGGCTCAGCTTCACCGTCGCAGACCGCGACCGTGACCCGCAGCCCGCGCCGGGCGAGACCGGCCTGCAGCCGTTGGACCAGATCGGCCACCACCAAGTGCTCCGAGGCGAAATGTCCGATATCGATCAGCCCCCGGCCGTTTTCCTCGGCCCAGCGGGCGTCGTGGTAGCGCAGATCGCCGCTGATGTAAACCTCGCAGCCCGACCCGGCGAAGGCCGTCAGCAGGCTGCCGCCGCTGCCCGAGCAGAGGGCCACGCGTTTAACAAGAAGGTCCCGCTCCCCGGCGAAGCGCACGCGCGCAGCCGGGATCCGGGTTTGGACCTGCCGCGCCAGGGCTTCCAGCGTCATCGCCGCGGGCAGCGAACCGACCCGCCCCACCCCCTCCCGCGACGCGTGTTCTGAACTGCCGAGGGAAGGGGCGTCAAGGGGTGACAATGCGTCCGGGATCAGCCCGATGCGGTGCGCCAGGAGATCGTTGAGGCCGTCGGCGGCGCTGTCCAGGTTGGTGTGGGCCGAGAAGATCGCCAGGCGGTGTTCCAGGGCCGTCGCGACGATGGCGCCCACCGGCGTTTCCAGGTCCACCTGCTGGAGCGGCTTGAAAATCAGCGGGTGGTGGGTCACCAGCATGCCCGCCCCCGCCCGGCAGGCGGCGTGAACCACTGCGGTGAGGGGGTCCAGGGCCACCATCACAGTCGCCACCGGCCAACGCCGGTGGCCTACCTGAAGGCCGACGTTGTCCCAGCTCTCAGCCAGCCGGGCCGGTGCGATGGCCTCCATGATCTGGCAGATGTCCTCGACGCAGGCCGTCATCGATCCCCCTCTCGCAGCGGTGTGCCGGCCGCCGCCCCCTTTCAGCGGGCGACCGGTTAAATGGTGTCCGTAGCACACCCCGGGAAAAAAGGGGAAGGGAAAAATCCCGGAAGGTTCGTCAAAACACAAACGCGGTCGGCATGACCGCGCAGCCAAGTTCCTTTTGATTGGAAGAGTGGGCCCACCTGGGATCGAACCAGGGACCGACCGGTTATGAGCCGGTGGCTCTGCCAGCTGAGCTATGGGCCCGGATATCCAGATCAACGCCTTGGGTACCTATTCCCCGGGGCGGCTTTTGTCAAGCCCCCCAACGCGGCGCAACGGGTCAGATCTCCAGGAAGCTTTTGAGCTTTCGGCTGCGGGTGGGGTGGCGCAGTTTGCGCAGGGCCTTGGCCTCGATCTGCCGGATGCGCTCGCGGGTCACGGCGAAATCCTTGCCGACCTCCTCCAGGGTGTGGTCGGCCTTCTCCCCGATGCCGAAGCGCATCCGCAGCACCTTTTCCTCGCGCGGGGTCAGGGTCGCCAGCACCTTGCGGGTCTGCTCGGCCAGGTTCAGGCTGACGGCCGCCTCCGACGGCAGCATGAACTTCTTGTCCTCGATGAAATCGCCCAGGTGGCTGTCCTCCTCCTCGCCGATGGGGGTTTCCAGGGAGATCGGTTCGCGGGCGATTTTGAGGACCTTGCGCACCTTGTCCAGGGGAATTTCCATTTTCTCGGCAATCTCCTCCGGCGAGGGCTCGCGGCCCAGTTCCTGCACCAGGTAGCGCGAGGTGCGGATCAGCTTGTTGATGGTCTCGATCATGTGCACCGGAATCCGGATGGTGCGCGCCTGATCGGCGATCGCGCGGGTGATGGCCTGCCGGATCCACCAGGTGGCGTAGGTGCTGAACTTGTAGCCGCGGCGGTATTCGAACTTGTCGACAGCCTTCATCAACCCGATATTGCCCTCCTGGATGAGATCGAGAAACTGTAGCCCGCGGTTGGTGTATTTCTTGGCGATGCTCACCACCAGCCGCAGGTTGGCCCGGATCAGTTCGCTCTTGGCTAATTTGGCGCGCTGGCGCCCCTCTTCGGCGCACGCGATGGCCCGCTTGAGGGCCCGGCTGTTGGCCTTGATGGCCATCTCACGGACCGCCACGGCCGTCAGCAGGGTTTGGATTTTGGCGTAGTGCGCGACGAGCTGCTCCGGGCTGTGAGGGCTGGCGGCCTGGGCCCAGGCGGTAAACTCCTCCAGGCTGGCCATGTTGCTGCGCAGGTCCTTGAGCGGCACGCCCGCACTCTCGGTGGCTTTCTGCAGCAGCAGGTTCTGGCTGTCGAACCAGTTGATCTGGCTTTTGATCAGCTCCTCGATCTTGTCCACCACGCCGCTTTCCAGGCGCCAGTCTTTCAGCAGCTGGAATATCTTGTTGTTGCGGCGCACGATGCAGCGCCGCAGGCGGCGCTGCTCGTCGGGGGGAAGCGTTTCGGTGAAGAGCCTTTCACGAAAGGCCTTGTTTT
>JAJDNY010000077.1 GCA_022340425.1 Desulfobacteraceae bacterium
CGTAGAGCGCCAGCAGCGTCGCCCGGCCGGGCCGCCGGTCGATGGCCCGGCCGGCGCGCCAGCTTCCCAGGGCCAGGCCGGCCATGAAGACCGACAACACCGCGGCCACGGCAAAAGGGGCGCTCCCGATGACCTTTTCGATCAAGCGCACCCAGATGACCTGGTAGACCAGACCGGCCGCCCCCGACAGGAAGAAACAGGCCGCCACGAACCCCGACAGCAGGGGGCGGTCGGCGTCGGCCGGGGGCTTTCCCTTCGAGGTGGTCGCCAAGCGGGTGCCCCTGGAGGTCTTCGCACCCGGCCGGGGTTTGTCTCCCAAAGCGCTATTTGACAAGACCGGCGACCTCGTAGGGGTTGCTGCCGGCCTCGATCAGGCGCTGATAGCGGGATTCGTCCAAATCGAAGGTCGCCGCGGCGGAGACGAAGCGTTCCGGTTGGTTCAGGTGGTCCAGGGCGGCCAGCACGCTGGCGGCCTTGGGGGTCCCCTCCGACGACAGGGCCCGAATCCGGTCGAAATCGAAGCTCAGGGCGACGCCCCGGCCGTTTTTCTGCTTGTCGTTCCAGACTAGCAGGAGGCCGGCTGGGTTTGGCACGGAAACGGCCTTCAACTGCCCCTCCGAAAGGGGCTTGACGATCAGAGTCTTTTTCCCCGGCGTGCAGTCCAGGACCACCTGCAGGGCGTCCTCCTTGCACCACACCGGGCTGGCCAGCACGGTGTAGCGTTCCCCCGGGGCCAGGGGGTAGTGCTTCTGGATGTAGTGGGCGATCAGGTAGCCCGAGGTCAGGCCGGGGCAGATGTGGTTGTGCAGCTCGGCGCTTTTGAGAAAGTCGTAGGGGCCGTCCTTGGCCCAGACATTGGCGATGGCCGCCAGGGTGAAGAGATCCCGACCGGCCTGGTAGTCGCCGGTTCGCTCCCAGAAGGCCGGCTGTGAAATGGTCGCCGGCCCCAGGTTGAGATTCTGGGCCGACCAGCCCTGCTCCGCCGGGCTGATGATGACCGCCTCGCCGGAGGTCTTGTGAAAGAGCATGAAGCGCAGGGGGTGGGACTGGGGGCGCTGGAAAAAGAGCAGGTTGCCGCGGCCCACGCTGCAGCCGGTGAGGTCCTGGGCGGTTGCCAGATAGGGCAGGGCGTTTCGCCCGTCCACCCGGACGTAAGGGGCGTCGGTCATCAGCAGCAGCCGGGAATCGCCTTTTTTCAGGGAAAGGCTCTGCATGGCCGTGCTGACGGCGGTTTCCAAGGGGGCCGCGACGGCGGCGGCGCAGCAGAGGAAAACCAGGCCGAGGGTCAGGGCGAGGGTCGAACGGATCGGTTTTTTCATGGCGGAGGACTCCTTTACGCAATGATCGTCATGCCGGCGAAGGCTGGTATCGCTTTGCCAGCCTTGCCGGCTATTGGCGGGATCCCGGCCTCCGCCGGGATGGCGAACCAAAATCCTTCTTCATATTGTGGCATTATTTCTAACCGCGAGCCTAAAAGGTGATCTTCAGAGAGGCGCCGTAAAAGCGGTCCACGGCCGGATAGCCCGTGGTGTCGAAGTATTCCTCGTCGAAGAGGTTCCGCACGTAGAGGTTCAGCACCGACTTCTGGAGCAGCCACTTGTTTTCGAAAAGGACCTGCTCGATGCCGACATCCACGGTGTGGTAGTTGTCGATCTCCACCTGGCGGAAGTCGAAGACCTCCGGGGCGATCTCCTCGGAAATTTCGGTGACCTCGTCGTCCTGGTAGTAGTAGTCCAGCATCAGGGTGGTCTTTTCGAAAAGCTGGTAGCGCAGGCCGGCGCTCACGCGGTTCTTGGCGCGCTGGTCCAAATTCGTCTGCCCGGCCGGCTCGTCGCCCCGGTTGTCGAAGTCCTGCCAGGAATAGCTGAGGTAGAAGGAAAGGTCCTCCAGCAGGTGGCCCCCCACCTCCACGTCGATCCCGTGGCGCCAGACCTCCTCCAGGTTGACCATGTAATCGCTGAAGCGCTCTGCCCCGGCGTTGGGCCCCGAGAATTGGGCGTAGGTCTGGTTGCCGGCGATGTAGTCCTGGATGTCGTAGAAGGAGTAGTTGATCTTGAAGGCGATGTCCCCCCACAGGCGGCGCATCAAAATGACGTCGTAGCCCACACCGTGCTCGGGGTCCAGGAAGAGGCCGGCCGGGCGCCCTTGGGGGTTGTACTGGCCGTGGTAGTCGGGGGCGCGCCAGATCTTGCTGACCCCCAGCGAAAGGGAGGTGTCCCGCAGCCATGGGGCCAGTTCGTCCATCTTGTAGGTCAGGAAGGACTTGGGGATGAACTGGTTCCAGTTCCGACTGACCATTTCCTTGTAGGCCGGGTTCCAGCGGGCGCCGGTTTCGGCGTTCTGCAGGTTGCTGATGTGGATCTTGACGTACTCGTAGCGCAGCCCCGGGGTGAACTCCAGGGATGGCAGGATGTCCCAGCGGTGCTGCAGGAAACCGCCATTCTTGGCGATCCGCTCCTCTTTGCCGCCGCCCGTGGTGTTGCCGTTGTCGTACATGCGGGCCAGGTCGAAGCCCACGGTGGTGGTGTGGTTGGCCGCCCACTGAATGTCGTCCTTGAGCTTGAGGCCCTCGGACCACCAGGTGGTGTCCAGTTCGGTGCGGTCGATTTCCTTTGGGTTAGCAAAGTATTCCCGGCTCCGCCGTTCCTTGCTGTAGTAGCCCCCCAGGTTGATCAGGCCGATGGGCGAGGGCTGCTCGAGGTTCAGGCGCCAGGAGTGGGAATCGCCGTCCCAGGTGGGGTCCTGGTCTTCGTTGAAGGGGGCGTCTTCGACGCGGGGGTAGCGCGATTTGAAGTCCCTGGAATCGGTGCTGGTGTTGTTGACCGGTTCGTCACGGTTCGTTTCGGTGCCCGAGAGGGCCAGGGTGACGACCCCGTCCGCCGGCAGCAGGTAGCCGATGCGCCCGTACAAGGTTTCGATGTCGGTATCGCTGTGGCGCAGGTAGCCGTCGGTGAGATAGCGCCAGTAGGCCGTGTCGTAGGTGAAGTTCTGGACCGCGCCCTGAACGGTGGCCAGATAGTTCTGGGTATTGTAGGAACCGTAGCTGCCGGTCAGGGCCACGTCCGGTTTGAGGCTGTCGTGGCGGCGGGGCCTTACCGAAACCAGGTTGACGACGCCGCCGATGCTCTTGCTGTCGTAGAGGGCCGAGTGGGGCCCGGGCAGAATCTCCACCTCTTTGATCAGAAAGGTGGGCAGCAGGGCGAAGTCCACGATGTTGCTGGACTTGCGCCCCCCGGTCTTCTGCACCGTCAGGCTGTCGATGGCCGTGACGAAACGCGAGGAATCGAAGCCCCGCAGGAAGATCGAGTCGATGCCCGGGTCCAGGCTGTTGTTCCCCCGGAAGTCCACCGCCGCCCGGCTCCGCAGCGTGTCCAGGATGCTGGTCTGGGGGCCGATGGTCCTGAATTCCTCCAGGTCGATCACGGTGCCGGTGGGGGTCTGGCGGATGCCGGGGGCGCCGATCTTGTCCTCCACCACGATGTCCTCCAACTGCTGGGGTTTTTCGAGGGGTTCCTCCGCCACCGCGTCCGGCGCCCCGGTCCACAAAAGAAACCATGCCAGTGCCCAAATCCATCCCGTGCGTCGCATACCGTTCTTCCCTTCTTCGCTTGCGTTGGCATCTGCCGCCGCCGGTGGCTCCGGCCGACGGTGCGGTTCCGGCAATTGACGCGGGAGGGCTTTCGGTGTAGTTTTCCCACCGAGGCTCCCTTTGCCGGGGCTTCGTCCCAAAGGCAGCCGTGGTCTCCTGGTCGGGATGCGGCTGCCTTTTCCTTTTTTTATGGCGCCAATCGCCCGCCCCCCGTCATCCCGGCGAAGGCCGGGATTCTGTGGCAGGCGCCTTGAATTCCGCCGCTTCCGGCGGCGTATCATCTGGCAGGCGGCGCATGGCCACCAGCGCCGCCTGGCGCTGCCCTTCGAAGGTGGCGGCCTTGGTCAGGGCCTCGCGGCCGGCGGCCGCATCCTGGAGCTGCAGGGCGGCATAACCGGCCATCAGCCAGGCCCGCCCGGCCCGTTTCGGGTCGGCATTGGCTGCCCGCCGGTAGGCCTTGCCGGCCTCTCCGAAACGTTCCAGGGTGTAGAGCAGGTCGGCTTCGGTGATCAACAGCTGCCGGTCCCGGGTGCCTGGTGCGAACTGCCGGATGGCCGCCAGGGCCTCTTCCAGGCGGCCCAGCTGCTGCAGGGCGCGCACGAGGTTTTTCAACAGGCGGGGGTCGTTGCCCTGGGCGAGGGCCTCCGCATAGAGGGGCGCCGCCTTGGACGGGATGCTCACCTGCAGGTTCAGGTCGGCCAGCAGGCGTGTTTCCTGGCGGGAAAGGGGCCTCAGAAAGCCCACCACCGTCATGGCCATGAGGGCCTCTTCGTAGCGGTTGTCCCGCAGGGCCACATGGGCCAGGGCCTGCCACCACTTGTCCCGCAGGGGGGCCTCGCGGGTCAGCCGCAGGATCAGATCCCGGGCCTCCCGGGCCATGTCCAGTTCGAGGTACTGGTGCAGCAGGATTTCCTGCCACTGGACCTGTTTTTCGCCGGTGGTGGACCCGGCCAAGTGGCGGATGTGGGGCAGGGCCCGGCGGGCCTGGTTTGTAGAGAGCAAGGCATGAACGTAGTTTTCCCGCCAGGCGGTCTGGATGGCGTCTTCGTGGCGGGCGAAAAGCTTGTCGAAGGCCGCGACGGCGGCCCCGTAATCCTGGGCCATGAGAAGGGCCGCGGCACTGCTGTAAAGGTATTCGGGATCCGGTTCCGGGGATCGGCCGTAGGCCTCGGCAAACCCCCGCGCCGCGGCTGGGTAGTCCTCAAGCCCGTAGGCGGCCTGGGCCAGATTCAACCAGGAGGATATGTGGCCGGGGTCCCTTTGGAGCGCTTTTTCGAAGGCCTCCATCGCCGATTTATAGCGTTTTTGCATGAGATGGCTGGTGCCCAGGGCGAAAAAAATCTCCGGGTGGTGGATGCCCCGGGGGTCGTCACCCTCCGGGCCGGGAAAGGGGCCGCCGCTGGCCTGGAAGGCTTCGAGGGCGGCCACGGCCTGATCGTAGGCCTTGTCCTGGATCAGGCGGGCGGCCTTGGCCAGGGCCACCCGGGCCGGCCCGGGCAGATCGGGGGTGGCCGCCAGCGCCGGCCATACGGTCAGGACCACCAGGGCGGACAGCATGAGGCCTGCCAGCAGGGCGTCAGATACCCGCGGTCTGACTGAATCGCTCTGATTCATGAAGCGTTGCATGGGGTCGACATCCATTGGTTTTGCGGCTATTCCAGCTCGAACCGGATCGTGGTTTCGGCCCAGGCTTTGACCGGCGTGCCGGCCACCGTGCCGGGCTTGAAGCGCCAGCCGGCGACGCTGCGCACAACGCTGGCGTCGAAAACGCCGGCGGGCTGGCTTTCCTGGATGGTGATGTCGGTCACCCGGCCGTCTTCCCGGACCACGAAGCGCACCCGCACCCACCCTTTGACGCCCCGGTGCTTGGCATGGAGGGGGTAGACCGGCGGAATGCGGGAAATCACCGTCAGCGGTGCGTCCAGGTCGCCGGCGGCGAAGAGCTCACTCAATCCGGCCATGTCCGGTACCACAGGGGTCACGGCGGGCAGGGCCACGGCCACCGGCCCCGCCGGCAGGCGCGGGTTGAGCTCGAAATCCAGGGCGAACCGGGTGTGGGACGGGGCGGCGAAGCGCGGCTGGGGAAGCGCCTCCGGCGGTGGTGGGGGCGGTTTTTCCTGCTCACGCACCTCCCGCTCCTCCTCTTTCAGGCGAATGACGTTAATGTTGGTCACGGGCTGCTCGAAGACCGGTACCTCGGTGGGCCGCTGCAGCAGGCGGGGCATGAGGGCGAAGAGGGCCAGGTTGAGGACCACGGCCCCGGTTGCCGCTCCGAGCCAGGCTTTCCCCGACCGGCGCCACCCGCCGGTTCCGGTTCGATAGGAACGAACAGCGGCCATCATGGCGCGGCGCCCTCCGGCAGCCGGGCGGCCAGCGACACATTGGCCGCCCCGGCCAGGCGGGCGCCGTCCATGACCTCGATGGTCGTGCCGGTGGTGCTGGACCGGTCGGCCACCACCACCACGGCCCCCTCGGGGTTCTCGGCCAGGGCGCGCTCCACGTTGGCCCGTACGGCCCGCACATCCACCTCCCGGTTGTCGAAGAAGATGCGGTCGGCGGCGTCGATGCCGATCAGGATGGTGGCCTTGGACTGGCTCACGGCCGTGGCTGCCGTGGGGCGGTTGACCTCGACGCCGGTCTCCTTGACGAAGCTGGTGGTGACCAGGAAGAAGATCAGCAGGATGAACACCATGTCGATCAGGGGCGCGATGTTGAGCTCGACGCTGCTGCGGTTGCTGCGGCGGGCGCTGCTGATGGTTTGCATGTAGGGTCCTTATAAGGCGGTAAAAAGTAAAAACCCAGACGGTTTCGACAAAAGCTCCAAGTTACGGCGCGCAAATCTCGAAGAGTGAGGCGTACTAATTTACGCCGCAGCGACTTCGAGATGCAGCGCAACGCAGAAATTGGAGTTTTTGCGGAACCGTCGAGCCTTCACAGGTGCCGGCGCAGAAACAGCCCGGCGGCCGTGATGCGCTGCTGCAGGTTGCGGGCCCGGCGGTCCAGGGAGCCCTTCATATAGAGTCCGGGAATGGCCACCAGAAGCCCGGTCTGGGTGGTGATGAGGGCCTCCGAGATGCCGCCGGCCATGGCTTTGGCATTGCCCGTGCCGAAGACGGACATGATGTCGAAAGTGGCGATCATGCCGGTCACCGTGCCCAGCAGCCCCAGCAGGGGCGCCACCGCGGCCAGGACGCCGATCACCTGGAGATGGTCGGTGAGCGAGCGGTTGATCCGCTGCACGGTTTCCTCCAGGATGAAGCGGTCCAGGACCCGCTCGCCGCTGCGGGCCTGCAGGAAGTGCGTCACCAGTAGGGCGATGGCCCCGCTGTAGCGCCTTCGGTCGGGCAGGCGGCCCTGCTGCACGTGCTCCCGCGCCGTGCGGAAGGGCATGTTGCGGCGGGACAGGCGACGGAAAAAAAAGGCCCGCTTGAAGATCAACAGCCACATGACCAGGCTGACCATTACCAGGGGCGGCATCACCGCCCCCCCGGCCTGCAGGTAGTCCATCGTCTGGTGGTAGAGGACCTGTAAAAACTCAGCCATCGCCGTTGCGGCTCTTGTGGACGCTGTTGACCAGGGCCAGGGCTTTCTCCTCCATCTGGCCGATGCGCTTGTCCACGGCCCGGTTCAGGAGGGTATGGGCCAGCATGATGGGAATGGCCACGGACAGCCCCAGCATGGTGGTGACCAAAGCCTCCGAGATGCCGCCCGACATCATGCGCGGGTCCCCGGTTCCGAAATGGGTGATCACGTGGAAGGTGGCGATCATGCCGGTGACCGTGCCCAGAAGCCCCAGCAGGGGGGCGATGGCGGCCAGCATGCCCAGGGTCGACAGGAAGCGCTCCAGGGGCGGCACCTCCCGCAGGATGGCCTCCTGCAGGGCGTTTTCCATTTCTTCCCGGGGCAGGTGGCAGCACTCCAGGCCCGTGGCCAGCACCCGCGCCACGGGCTTGCCCCCCAGCGCCCGGCAGGCCGCCCGGCAGTCCGCCCAACGCCCGTCGCCGACCATGGCGGCAAGGCGCTGCATCAGCTTTTCGGCATCGCAGTTTTTGCGCAGCAGGAAAACCAGCCGCTCGATCACGATCATGACGCCTACGGCCAGGATGACCAGAATCGGCCAGACGATGGGGCCGCCCTTGGGCACCTGCTCCCAGAGGCTCAGCTCGTGGGTCAGCTGCCGCAGGGCCGCGCCGCGGGAGATATCCAGGTATACCGCTTCGGTCTCGCCCGTCATGTAGCGCGCGATCTGCCTCCGGATGCGCGGCGCCGGGAGCCGGGAGAGGGCATGGAGTTTCTGGCCGGCTTCGGCGTAAGTTAGAAATCCGATTTCGTCTCCCAGGCGGTAGGCGGCGGTAAAGCAGCCCAGGGTCAGGATATCGCCCTCGGTTGCCCGGCCGCTCCGGTCCACCA
Organism: Desulfobacteraceae bacterium; assembly: GCA_022340425.1. NCBI lineage: Bacteria > Pseudomonadati > Thermodesulfobacteriota > Desulfobacteria > Desulfobacterales > Desulfobacteraceae > Desulfobacteraceae bacterium. The sequence goes on from JAJDNY010000077.1 coordinate 8,000, forward strand.
TCGTTACCCGGCCCAGGGCGACCTCACCCGTGCGCTGGATGTAGCTTTCCAGGGCGGCCACCAGCCGGCGGACGTCCGCCATCCCCGGAAAACGGGCCTGCTCGGCAATGGCCTGGAGAAAGGCCAGGTCCGGGCGATCCAGGGCGCTTTGCAGGTTTTCGCGCCAGAGGGCGGTGGTGTCCTTGGCCGCCACGCGGATCAGCCCCACCAGCTCGCGAATGACGCCGTCCGTTTCGGCCAGCTGCGCTGAGAGGGCCGCTTCCTCCTCTTCCAGGGACTGGACCGCGACCGTCAGTTCCTCTACGGCCGTCTGCCGCCGGGTGTTTTGCGCCTCCAAGGACGCGATGGCCTTGTTCAGCGCGGCCCGGTCCTCGGTGATGCGCGCCCGCGTGGCAGCGGCCTCGGCTTCGGCCGCGCGTTTTTCGGCGGCCGCTTGCTGCATCAGGGCCTCCCGGGTCTGACGGGCTTCCGTTTCGCGCGCGCGCATGTCCTGGCCGTGCGCCGGCCCGGCAGCAACCAGAACCGCCACGCCGATCATCACCACCCTCCAAAGACGCGCTTTCATGGGGTCGCCATCCTTCCCAGGGGCAGGTTCAGAAGCTCCACCGGCTGGCGCTTGGCCCCGATGTCGATGGCCATCCGCAGGGTGCGGTCAAAGGAGGACGGCAGCGGGGTCCAGGCCCTGGCCGCCACGTCGAACATGCCGCTGTGGCGCTGGTCCAGGGTCTGGTAGAACAGGCCGAGTCGTCCCAGCCGAAAGATCGTGGCCAGGAGGGGCTGCCCCTCCACCGTGATCGTGTCCTGATAGACCTCGATGGTGCGTCCGTATTCGGCCTCCACCATGAGGGCTTCCACGGTTTTGCGGAACTTTTCGCTGACCGTCACCCCCGGGTCGCCCAGGAGGTTGCCCAGGCGGTCCACCCGCAGTCGGCGCTCGCGGGTCAGAAACGGCCGGTCCGCATCGATGCGGGCGCGGAGCGCGGCCAGAACCTCTTCCAGGTAAGGGGCGATCTGGCCTGCGATCTCCTCGCTGGCGGCCAGCTGGCGCGTTTTAGCCTCAATCCGTTGCCGGCGTGCCGCCTGATCCTCCTGCAAGCGCAGCTGCTCTTGTTCCAGCCGCGCCTGCTCCTGCTCCAGCGAGGCAAGCAGCGCCATGCTTTCGTCGCGTTCCTGGCGCCATGTCTCCTCGGCTTTCTGGGTGGCCTGACGGGTGTCGATGGCCTGCTGGACCGGCTTTTCGATCTTTTCCTGGACGGCGTTCCCCGCCGCCCACAGCAGTGCCGGCGCCAGAACTGATCCCAGCACGAGCGCCGGCAGGATGGGTTTCCACAATCTCAACGGTCACCTCCTCGAATCCAGTAGTGTCCCGCCGACCTTCCCGGACCAAACAAAAAGGCCAAGAGGTCAGCGGCGGGGGTTTTTCCCCCCACGGAGACCTTCTTGGCCTGGATGGGTTTCAGGGGCTGCGGTTGCGGCGAACCCTTTTGGGTGTCGCCCAGCCCGGTTGATTGGCGCTCAGGAGGCCGGTTTCAGGCCCCCCCGGATGCGCGATGCAAGCTCCATTGTTTTAAGTGTACCTTCCTGGTACGTCTTCTACCTGAAGGAGACACCGATATTGCAGTCATTGGAAAATGTCAAGGGATTTTGAACAGGTAAACAGGGCAACCGCATCCAACTTTTCCTGAAAGGTGCCATTGTCCCCATTGATGCCATGGGCGCATCGAAATCCGGCGCGACGGCCATTTCGGTATGGATTTGAGGCAAAATCTGGTAGAATCCCAAACCGACCGCGGACGTGATAAAACTGCCCATCAGGGCCGCCCTGGCGATGGTATGGACGGAGAGGCCGACAATCGCCACCAAGAAGGGCGCCGCGATGGACCCGCTGGCGATGCCGTAAACCCCGCCCATGGATGTGAAAAAGGAAATCACGCATGCAACGCCAAAGGCCACGAACGGGTTGACCACGATGCCGGATACCGGGAAAAACATGGTTCGTCGAATCCCCCCGTAATGGTGGATGGGGATGAAGCACCAGGCGAAAATGTAACATTTTTGATTATAATTGGAGAGCAATGAAAATGAAAATTTGCGATCTGTGTGAGGCGCAATCGATGAAAGCGCGCAATGGAAGGCCGCATGAGTTTTTGATAAAGGTCGATGAGCCCCGCATTTTCAGGGGCATTAAACCCCGGGGCTTCGAGGAGCAGGATTACGAGTGTCAGACCTGTAAATCCAAATTTACCCACAGTACAGATAAAAATGGCCTGGCCTGGACCTTGTGGCGGGGCTAGGCGCGCTGTGCTTTAAATCAGAGACTTGCAGTAGATCGCCTTGCCGTCGCCCACGGCGTAGAAGTCCTTGAGGACGGTCTCCAGGCGGTAGCCGCAGCGCTCGTAAAAGGCGCGGGTGCTGGCATACTGCACCCGCTGGGAGGTATCGACGTAGATCCGGCTGCCGCCGGCGGCCCTGATGCGCCGCTCGGACTCCGAGAGCAGCCGCCGGCCCAGCCCGCGGCCCTGAAAGTCCGGGTGAACCGCGATCCAGTAGAGATCGTAGCTGGCGGTGGTGCAGGGGATGGGGCCGAAGCAGGCATAGCCTGCCAGCCGGCCGTAATGGTCGGCCATGACGAAATGGTAGCCGCTGGCCTCCCCCTTCTCCAGGCGCTCCAGGACCAGCTCTTCGGCCACGGCCACCTCCTCCGGGTGAAAGAAGCCGGTGACCTCCACCAGGCGGCGGACGCGCTGGCCGTCCTCGGGGGTGAGGATATCGCGCCAGACCACCCCGTGAAGGCGGTGCTCCGGGGTGTGGTGGCTGTCGGCCCACTGTCCGGCGCCCGCGACCAGCCCCTGGAAAAAGGCCAGCGCGTTTTTACCCAGGGTCTGGGTGCGGTATCCGCCCTCCTGGACCACCACCAGCGGCAGGCCCAGGGCCCCGATCATCCGGCCGTTGTGGGCGAAATCCTTGACTGTCAGGGACCACGAACCGGTGGGGTCCCCCTTGGCCGGGTCCAGGCCGAAGCCCAAAATCAGAAACTGGGGCTTGAACTCTTTGATCCGTTGCAGGGCGCGCGCCAGGGCCTTGCGGTACCTTTCGCCGTCCACCGCCTCGGGCAGGGGGATGTTGAGGTTGAAGCCCTCGCCCTCACCCTCGCCGCGCTCGTCCTCGAATCCGCTGAAATAGGGGTAGGCGAAGCGGGGGTGGCCGTGAATCGAAACGGTCAGTACATCGCTGCGGCGGTAGAATATGTCCTGGCCGCCGTTGCCGTGGTGGTAGTCCACGTCCAGAATGGCCACCCGGCCGTGGGCGCAGAGGTACTGGGCGGCGATGGCGCTGTTGTTGAAGTAGCAGAAGCCGCCGAAGGAGCGGCGTTCGGCGTGGTGCCCGGGCGGCCGGATCAGGGCGTAGGCCATGCGGCGGCCGTCCAAAATCTCCCGGGCGGCGGTCAGGGCGCAGTCCACGCTGCGGCGTGCCGCCGGGTAGGCGTTGGCGTTGATGGGGGTGAAGGTGTCGATGCAGTAGTAGCCCGAAAGCACCGACGGCTCCTTGGGGGGGCGGGTCTTGTTGCGAATGGGGAAGATGTAGGGGTAAAGCGATTTTCCGGCGGGGACCGCCGTGCAGGCGCGTTTGAGGTAGCCCACGAAATCCGCGTCGTGAACCGCGTGCAGGTGCTTGTCCGCAAAGGGCCTGGGTTTGATGGCGGCGAAAAGGCCGCTGGGTTCGATGGCCTTTAAAATGCTTTTGACCCGCACCGGGGACTCCACATAGCCCCGTTCGTGGACATGGTGGATGTCGTGGCGGTCGTTGACGATCAGGGCGATCTGCTCGGCCGAACGGCTCTCCACCGCCGCGATCACCGCCGCGGGCTTGACGTAGCGGAATTCGCGCAGCCGCACGGGGTCGTCCCGGAAGCTTGCCACCACCCGCTCGACATAGTCGGCCGGGCAGTAGTCGGCATACTTGCGCTCCAGAATCGCCCGCACCACCTGCCGGGCGAAGGCCTTTTTCAGTGGACGGCCGCTGCCTAGATCGTCGTAGACCAGATGGGGCATGCAGGTATCCCCCGGCTTGACCGGCGATTCGTAGCCGCTGTTGACGATCGGGCGGGCGCCGTAGCGCTCGTAAAAGCGCAGGCGGGCGCGGTTTTGCTTGAGTACTACGGGATCGGGGCAATCCTTGGCGTCATCCGGCAGGCACTCGAAAAAGAGGCCCTGCACCTTGAGCGCGGTGGACTCCTGCCGGATGCGGGCATAGAGCGCACCCCCGATGCCGGCGCCGGCGCGGTCGGTGGCGGTGGCAATCCAGTCGAGATAGGTGAACCGCAGCGTGGGTTCGTGAAGCAGGATGGCAAATCCGCGCACCTTGCCCTTGATGCTTTCGGCCACGAAGAGGACCGTGCGAAAGCGCTGTTTGAAGGGGTTCCCCAGTTTCTCGCCGATCAGCGCGATCTCGGTCTCGGGAACGGCGGCAAAGCGACTGCGCAGAATTTCCTGCACCTGCTCCAGGGTGCTTTTGTTCACTGGCAGTACGTTGTCGTAGATGCGTCGAATGCGGAGCATGCCGTGGGGTTCCTTCCTCGGGTGCCGGCTCAGGCGGGTGGCAGGCTGGCGGCTACGATGCGCCCGATCGCATCGGTATAGGGAATGTTCGCTTGGGTGAGGGCCGAGGCGAATCCGGCATCGGGCGCAAGGCAGGGGTTGGCGTTGATCTCCAGAACCCAGGGCGCGCCGGCGTCGTCCACGCGGAAATCCACCCGGGCGTAGCCCCTGAGGCCGAAATGGTCCCAGCAGCGCAGGGCCAGCCCCGCCAGGCGCGCCAGCAGGCCCGCATCGGATGCACCGAAAGCGAAGCACCGGGGGGTGTGGTGGTATTCAAAGGCGCTCTGATCCCACTTGGCCCGGTAGTCCACGATGCGCGGCATTTCCGGCGTGTAGCCCTCGAAAATGATTTCCGCAGGCGGCAGCACTTGCGGGCCCTCGGGGTGCGCCAGAAGTGAGAGGTTGAACTCGCGGCCGGCGATGAAGTGCTCGGCGAAACAGGCGCCGCCCAGCTCAGCGGCGCGCTGTTCCAGTTGGGGGGAGATCTCTTGCGGGCCGGCATTGGGGATCAGGCTCTGGGGCCCCAGGCCGATGGAGGCGTGCTCCCAGACCGATTTGACGATCCAGGTGCCCCTGCCGCAAGCCGCTTCATCGCGTCGGCCGTCCGTTCCGGGCCAGGGGCCGACCCACGCCGGGGTGGGTATTCCGCCGGCGGCCATCCAGGCCTTGGCCATGGTTTTGCTCGATGTGAGCATCATGGCTTCGGCCCGTGCGCCGGAGTAGGGCATGGCCAGGGCGTCCAGGCAGAAGGGCAGCAGGTGGATCAGTCGCCCCTGGCCGCCGACGGACTCCACCAGGTTGAACACCAGGTCCACCTGACGGCTGCGCAGCTCGGCCGCCACCGCCAGCAGGTTCAGGCTGCAGGCGATGCGGCAAACCGTGTGGCCCAGCTCCCCAAGCGCCCGGGCGACGGCATCGGCCTGGACAATGGCGTCCCGTGCGTCGGGGGCGTCGGTGTTCCCGACGGCGTCGTGAACGATGGCCACATGCATCAGAAGGGCCCCCGGGAGCCGCCCGCCGAAGGAATCCGGGCGGCGGCCGATTCGATGATCCAGGCGATCAGTTTTTGATAGGGCACCCCTAATTGGCTGCAGATGATGGGTAGGTCCGAATGCTCGGGGTGGATCCCGGCCAGGGGGTTGACCTCCATAAAGAGGGGCCGCCCATTTTTGTCGCAGCGCAGGTCCAGGCGGCCGGCATCGCGGCAGCCCAGCGCGCGCCAGGCGGCCATGGCAACCGCCTCGGCTTCGGCCACCACCGGGTCCTCGGCTGGGCGCCTCAGGGTGTAGCTGACCCGCGATTCGCACTCTTCCTTGTTGAGGTAGGAGTAGACCCCCGGCTCGGCCGTCTCCAGCAGGTGCACCTCGATGGTCCCCAGCACCCTGGCGCTGGCGCCGGTGCCCACGATGCCGGTGGTAAACTCACGGCCGGGCAGATAGGGCTCGATGATCACCGGCTGCCCGAAGGCCTCGATCAGGCGCCGGCATGCGACCGCCAGGTCGGCTTTCTGACGCACGATGGAGTCCGGCGTGACGCCCTTGCCGGTGCCCTCGGCCGCCGGCTTGACGAAATAGGGCCCTGCAAAGGCCACCGAGCGTGCGTCCGCGGGGGTTTCGGCCACGAAGAAATCCGCGGTGGGCACCCCGGCGTCCCGGATCACGCGCTTGGTCATGCCCTTGTGCAGGGTCAGGCTCATGACCAGCGGGTCGGAAAAGGTGTAGGCGATCCGGTACATGTCCAGCAGCGCCGGCACCTGGGCCTCGCGGCCGATGCCGTAGAGGCCTTCGGCGATGTTGAACACCAGATCCCAGCGCCGGCCGGCCACCAGGGCCGCGGCCAGTTTGCGGCCGTGTCCGATGCGCTCGGTGCGGTGTCCCAGCGCCTGGAGGGCTGCATCGACGGCGGCCACGGTGTCGTCACGGTCGAATTCGGCCGTTTCTTCCTCCGAAAAACCTTCCGCCAGGTACTCAGAGCGTAGGTCGTAGGTCAGTCCGATTGTCAGGGGCATCGGTAATAATCTCCTCGTAGAGCTGCTGGTGCCATTGGCGCGCCTGGGCCATGGGCGTGCCGGTGGCCGAAAGCACCGTTTCCCCGGAAACCAGCAGGCGGCGCGGGCAGGTGGCATCCGGCTCGGCGTCGATGTGGTCGGCCGTGTAGGTCAGCGGGTGCAGCCGGCACAACAGGGGCCGCACCGCCAGGGGCAGGCGGCATCCCTGGGGACCCAGAAATAGGCAGTCGTCATTGGGTGCGCGCCTGAGGATCCGCCGGCTGCCGTCACGGCGAAAAACGTGTTGGCGCCAGATCGGATCATCGTCCTGATCCAGATACGACGGGTCGGCTGTTTGGTTCCACTCCACAAATTGGCTCTCTCCGGTGAAGGCCGCAATGCGCCGCACGTCTCCGGGGGTGAGATAGATCTCTCTTCCCTGGCAGCAGGTTTTGCCCTGCGCAGCGCAGCGCGCGCACAGGGTCGGTTTCAGGGCTCCCATGGTGTTTCTCCTTGAAACGGGTAAAAAAGGCGGGAGGCGCACCCCCCAGGGCACGCCTCCCCGGACCGCTGAGGACCCGTCGACAGGTCAAGCGGGTGGAACGTTGCAGGACTCGGGATAACGGTAAACGCCGTTTTCGTAATTTCTCAGTAACAGCGCGTCGTTTTTCCGGCCCACGACGCAATCGGGCATCAACGGGATTTTGCCGCCGCCGCCCGGTGCGTCCACCACGTAGGTGGGAACGGCGTAGCCGCTGGTGAAGCCGCGCAGGCCGCGGATGATCTCAAGACCCTTTGCGATGGGGGCGCGAAAGTGCGCCGACCCGCTGATGGGGTCGCATTGGTAGAGGTAGTAGGGCCGAACCCGCATCTTGAGCAGGTGGTGCACCAGCCGGCGCATGGTTTCGACGCTGTCGTTGATGCCTTTGAGCAGCACGGTCTGGGACCCCAACGGAATGCCCGCATCGGCCAGCATGGCGCAGGCGCGGTAGGCCTCGGGGGTGCACTCGTCCGGATGGGTGAAGTGCAGGCTCATCCACAGGGGATGAAACTGGCGCAGCATGCGCACCAGTCGCGGGGTGATGCGCTGGGGCAGCACCGCCGGGGCCTTGGTGCCGATGCGCACGATCTCCACGTGGGGGATCTGGCGCAGCCGGGACAGGATCCAGGAGAGCTTCTCCTCGCCGATCATCAGCGGGTCGCCGCCGGAGATCAGCACGTCGCGGATCGCCGGGGTTTGGGCGATGTAGGCAAAGGCCTGCTCCAACCGGTTGCGGCTGGGGTGAATGGCGCCGCGGCCCACTACCCGCGATCGGGTGCAGTAGCGGCAATAGGTCGAACAAAAATCGGTCACCAGCAGCAGCACCCGGTCCGGATAGCGATGGACCAGGCCGGCAACCGGGCTCTGGGTTTCTTCACCCAGGGGATCGTCGGCCTCGCCGGCAGCGTGAACCGTCTCGTGAACGGTGGGAATGACGCTGCGCCGCAGGGGCTGTTGGGGGTCGTCCGGGGAGATCAGCCCCATGTAGTAGGGGGTGATGCCCAGGGGCAGGGACCTTTGCGACTGGCTGAACGCCCCGCGCTCTTCGGCTGAGAGCGAAATCATACTCTCCAACTGGGAAAGGGTGCGGATGCGGTGGCTGGTCTGCCACTGCCATTCGTTCCACAGTTTGCTGGGAACGCTGGGGAAGTGTCGCTTGCGGAACGATTTTACGGCTGGACTGATAGTTCCGGCGCGGTGGGCGGGAAACGGCACGACCCGGCCGGCGGGTTTGGTGCGGGCAAGTGCCGGAGCACCTGCCATGCAAGGGCTGGGGTCGGGAGGTTCGTCGTCGCTCTCCTGCGCTGCCGGCTGCGGGGGGGCAACTAGCTGTTCGGTCCTTTCGATGGGGACATGCATGGTCTCTGTCATCCTCTTTATGGTATGGTTTCTGGATGCCGGCGCTGAGCCGGCCGGGCGGGGCGCTGCGGTCTGTTTTTTGGGATTCTCCTTGGGGCGAATATATGTTTTTTCGACACGAATGCAAGAAAAAAGAAGAGGTCTTTGAAAAAAAGTTTTTACATTATTTTCAATGAGTTAATAAAAAAACCAGGTTTCCTGACGCCCGGCCTGGGAAAAGCCGTCGGACGGGGCCAAATCCCGGGCCCGGAAAGGGCCATTTCCAGGTCCGGGATACAAGATAAACCACCGCGGTACCCGTTTCCTGGTTTCGTTCCGGCCGCCTTTTCTTAAGGGCCTCGGCAAAGAATAATTCCACATCTTGCGGGTCTTTTGGCCCGTCCTCTGTGTTACATCCGCCGGCACATATCCCGATATGCGCCGACGGATGTGCCTTGATGACGAACCAAAATCCTTCGCCATATTGTGGAATTATTTCTTGCCGCGACCTTAAGCCGCGGTGGTGTCCCGAAATGTCTCTGCGTAAGCAAAGGACTGGCGCAGCCCGATGCGGTCGATGGCGTGGCGCTAGGCGGCGTTGATGGGCATCAAACGGGTGCCCAGCGCCGGGTCGAGGGCATAAATCAGGGAGCTGTAGTGGGTAAAGCAGGGCGCTTCGGCGGCCAGGGAGGCCGCGGCGATGGCGCCGCGGGGGTCTTTCTGTTTGATGCGCTTGCAAACCGAAAGCGCTTTGGCCCCGGTGCGGTCTTTGACGGCGGCAAAGCCGAAGAGGCGGCAGAGCGCCGGCCGCCAGGTGTAAAAGGTGCAGTGCCCGCCAGCCTCCGGCGTGGGCTGCGGCGCATACAGCAGACAGCGGCCGGTTCCCGGCGCCGCCGCCAGGCGCGCCAGCCAATCCACCGCCTCGCCTGTGCGCAGAATCCTGCGGGCGGCCGGCAGCATTTCCAGGACGGTGACCTGCACGTCCGCCGTGGGGCAGCAGGCGCCGCAACCGGCCGGGCAGCGAAGACCGCTTTTCAGTCGAAATTCGGCCACTGACCTGTCGATTTGAGCATAAAGGTCCATCACCCGTGACACAATTTCCAACGCCGTTTCCCCTCAACATGAATGCCAAACAAAACGACGCCCATGATGTGCCGACTGCCAGGCGGATCGGTGATGCCTTACAAGGGCTTAATAAAATGAAGGATACTGGGAAAATTGCCGTGGCCAATCGATTTGGGCGCAGATGTTTAATGCTTTTACTGAGGGATGTAAACAGGAGATAAAAAATAAAGCTCAAAAACACCCGCGGTTCGCCTTCACCGCACGCCGGGATTCCCAAGTCGGCGCGCGCCGACTTGGCCGCAGCCGGAAGGACAGCCGTTAACGTCCGCGGTTATCCCCCAAGATGGGCGCCCCGGGAGAGGCTTGTGGATTTCGCGGCCAGGGCGCAGCGGTGCACCATGAGGGAGTGGAGCTGGAAGTTGGAGATCAGGCTGGAATAGTTTTCAGCCCTGTCGGCCAGCGGAAGGAACAGGTTGGCGAAACGTTTGGGGATTTCTCGGGTCATCAGGGCCGTCAAGTGCTGGGTGAAAGCGGCATCCATGTCAAAGGCGGGCCACAGATCGTAAAGGACCCCTTCAAGGGTGAAGGCCGCCTTGCTAAAAAGCATCAGATCGGCTGAAAAGACGAAGCCTTCAAGGGCGAGGTGTTCCAAAAGCTTGAAAGTTCTTTTGATCAGGGTCAAACGCCCATACCCGGGGGACTGTATCCTATCCAGAACCAGGGTCCGAAAGTTCTGGCGCTGCATCGGCCTGTCCATATAACCCCTGCCGGCCAAGGCTGTCACGGCGCGACGAATGCCGCTGAGGTCTTTTTTGAGAACGGCCTGAATCAACTGGGCGGTTTTGACCCGGTCGCGCTTGGTCAGCCGCCCGGCCAGGCTCCAATCCAAGAGACCGATCCGCAGACCAGCCGAAGCGGGGTCATTTACGGCCAGGATATTGCCGGCGTGCGGATCGCCATGGAACAGGCTCTGCTCGCGGGGGGAAAAAAGCGGTCGACAGATGAGGGCCCCGAACAGGACCGCCGCGCAATGCCTGCGCTGCTCCGGATTCAGGGGGGCATCGGTTATTTTGGGGCCGTCCAGATAGGCCATGGCCGTCATGGTGTCGGTATTGAAGGGAAAAAGCGCCGGGATCTGAATGCTGGGCATGTCTTCGTAAAATCGCGCGGCTTCAACCAGATAGGTTTGTTCACTCGCCAGATTGATCTCGTTGATCAGCATGTCGCGCACTTCCTGAAATACGCTCAGGAATTTGAAATCCTTCAATGGGTAGGCCGCCCGGTTTTCCTCAAAAAACAAGGCCGTTTTTTCCAGTATGATCAATTCTTCATCCAGACACCTGCGAATGCCCGGCTTGAGGACCTTGAAAACCCCTTGCAGGCGGTTCGGCCTGGAGGGCCGGCGCCAAGCGAACGGAACGACGGCGCCGACGCTGGCTTCGGATAAAATGAAGGGCTTAACCTGCACCTGATCCCGTGTGTCGATCTGTTTCAGCTGGCCGTCAATGCGCTCTATGATGCCCCCGAGGGGCGTGCCGTAGCAGCCGTTTTCCAGATGAACCAGCCATTTTTTGACCGCCGGGTCGATGGCGGGGTTGCGGGCGATGATCTGGCCCAGCTTGTGAAGGGTCGGAAACCGTTTGGCGAGCTCCAGCAGGCGCTCCTGGGTGCCGGTTTCGGGGTCCAATTCCAGCTGGCTGACCACCAATTCCACAAGGCGCCGGCGGTTCACCCGGGACAGAAAAAATTGGATGCCGTCCGCCACCACGGTCCGGAAATGGCCATAGATCTCGGGGACGGCCTGCTGGGGCTGGGTGCGGGCAACGATTTCGCGGGCAACTTTGGCGGTGAAGGCCTCGTCTCCCATGGCGGCGGCCATGGCGTTCAAATTTTTCTGCAGCGCGTCGCGTGAAGCGCTTTGGACCAAGTGCGGGTGCATTGGGCTTGCGGTGGGAGTCATAGGTGGTGCTCTTGAATTTGTGTGCTCAAATTCAGCAGGCTGAAGATATGCTGGAAAATAAAAAAGGCAAATTGCGAACCGGCGGGGTGTCACTGGAGAACAGCTACCAGTTGGTGCTAGACGACCGCGACCGGCTGGTTTGAACCACCCGGAGGGTCCGTGAACCGGTCGTCGTCACGAAAGAGCGCCAAACCGGGTTATGGCAGCGCTGCAACTCGGGCTTCATCAGGCCGCTGCCCATCAAAAATC
>JAJDNY010000078.1 GCA_022340425.1 Desulfobacteraceae bacterium
CGCTCCTCCAGGGCGGAGAGGATCTCCACGCGTTTGATGGAGTCGATGCCCAGATCGGCCTCGATGTCCATCTCCAGGCTGAGCATCTCGGCGGGGTAACCGGTGAGCTCGGAGACCACGGAAAGCAGGTGGGCCTCGAGAGCCTCGACAGGTGCAGACGGCGCCACCGGCTGCGGTACGGCGGGTGGGGCCCCGGGGACCGTCGGGGCGATAGAAATGGGCCGGGGCGCTTCCCCCGGTGGGGCGCCGGCTGGTGTGGGTGCGGCCGCCGCCGGGGGCGGCATTGGGGCGGCCGGCCGCACCTTTCCGGAATCGAGGGTGCTATCGTGATGCCCGGGATTTCCCAGGGCGGCGTCGGTCATGCGCTGGATGCTGTCCAGCATGCGCTGCAGGCAATGGCTGGCCGCGGTCTGGGTGTCCAAAAATTTCTGATGGGCTTCGGCGGTTTGGTGTTGAAGGGCCTCCATCGATTTCAACCCTTCCCGCACGACCTCGAAGGCCTCCGCGGCAAAACCGCGGCGGCCGTGGTTGGTGTGAGTGTCCATGGCGCGATCGTTGTTAGGGTTCGGGGGTGAGGACAAGGCGCCTGGCGCTGCGCCGCAATGTGCCTGGGCTGGTGCCGGGGAAGCCGCCGGCCGGGTGGCAGGGGCCATACCCGCCTCGATTGCGCGCGGCGCGGGGCTGTGGGGCTCGGTCGCGACCCCAGTACGGGGGGTGGCAGTCACCGGGGGCGGCGGAATCGCCGCTTTCGGGGCCGGCTTCAGATTGGCCCCTGAAATGGGAATCGTCATGACGGCCTTGCGGGAGGCCGGCGGCGCCTCTTCCCATGCCGTCAGATCTACCGCAACACCCCAGGCCGCCAGCTGGCTGAGGGTTTTGGCGAGGTCCCCCAGGCCGAAGGCGGTGCCCGCCGAAGGATCCAGGGCCACGGCCTGAAAGGGTTTCTGGGAGAGGGTCGCCTTGACAAGCCCGGTCAGAACCGATTTCGGGCCGACCTCCACGAAGGTCTGAAACCCGTCGCGGTGGAGGGCCTCGATGGCGCCCACAAAGTCCACCGGCTTGACCAGTTGGCCTCCCAGCAGGGCCCGTGCCGCGGCGCTGTCGGCGGGGTAGGGGCGGCCGGTGGTGTTGGCATAGACCGGGACGGTGCTTTCGGCCATTTCAACCTGCGCCAGCGCCTGGGCAAAAGGAACCTGGGCGCTTTGCACCAGCGGGCTGTGAAAAGCGGCCGCGACCGGCAAACGGCGGGTTTGGAGGCCCCGCTTTTGGCAGGCCCGCTCGGCGGCGGCGATGGCGTCCACCGCCCCGGAAATGACCCCTTGCTCGGGGCTGTTGCGGTTGGCCAGGACCAGGGGGAGATCCAGCTCCGCCAGCAAATCGGCGATCTCCGCCAAGGGCGCTTTGACGGCCAACATGGCGCCGCTGGACGTTTGGGATGTATCGCCTTCGGGGCGGGCCGTCGCAGCCATGGCTTTGCCGCGGGCGACCGAAAGGGCCAGAAAGTCGCCGACGGAAAGGCGGCCGGCGGCATGCAGGGCTGTCAGTTCGCCGAAGCTGTGCCCACAGGCCGCCTGCGGGTGGACGCCGAACCGCTCCAAGACCGCCAGCATGGCCAGACTGAGGGCGCCGATGGCCGGCTGGGCCTTGTCGGTCTGGCGCAGGATTTTTTCCTGGGCGGCCTTTTCACGGTCGTTGCGGGCGGGAGAGGGGAATACGATCTCGCTCAGCTTGGGAGAGCCTTCCAAGGCGCGATCGGCCGCTTCGAAGGCCGCCAGCGCTTCGGGGAAAATACAGGCCAGATCCCGCCCCATCCCGACGTACTGGCTTCCCTGGCCCGGAAAGAGAAAGGCCGCTTTTGCGGCCGGCGCACCGCACCCGTAAAAGACGCCGGCCTGCCCCCAAGAGTGGTCGCAACCATTTTGGGCGAGCAGTTCGGCGGCATGCTGCAGGCTACCGGCAAAGGCCGCCGCCGCCTGGGCGCTGGTTGCCGCCGGCGGCCGCTGGATGGTGAGCACCAGGCGGTGGGCATCCCGGGTTGAAAAAGAGCGGCGGCTGTCATCGGCCAGGCGCGCAATTTCCGCGAGCGGGGGCGAAGGCTCCAAGGCGGCGGCGGCTTCCTGCAGCCGCGACCGGAGCCCTTCGGCATCCGCTGCCGAGAAGGCGACGATCTCCACCGAACCATCCCAGGCCACGGCGGTTTTCCGGGGGCTGTGTTCCTCGAGGACCAGGTGAAAATTGCTGCCGCCAAAGCCGAAGGCGCTGACCCCAGCACGGCGGGGATGGCCATCGGCGGCAATCCAGGGCCGGGTTTCGGTGTTGAGGTAAAAGGGGCTTTCCGCAATTCCGAGATCCGGGTCGGGGGTGTCGGCCTTGAGCGTTTTGGGCAGCACCTTGTGGTGCAGGGCCAGGGCCGCTTTGATCAGCCCAGCCGCCCCGGCGGCAGCCTTGGTGTGGCCGATGTTGGATTTGACCGACCCCAGGGCGCAGGGGGTGGGGCGGGGGCCCGACTCACCGAAAACATCGCACAACGCAGTGAATTCCACTCGGTCGCCGACCCGGGTCCCGGTGCCGTGGGCTTCCAACAAGCCCACCGTGGAAGGTTTAAAACCGGCGTCACGGTAAGCCTTGCGTAGGGCTTTGGCCTGGCCTTCCGGTCGGGGGGCATAAATGCTCTGGGACTTGCCGTCGCTGGCGGAGCCGACCCCCCGGATCACCGCCAGGATCGTGTCGCCGTGGGCTTCAGCGTCCGCCAATCGTTTGAGCAAAAGCAGCCCGACGCCCTCGCCGAGCACCGTGCCGTCGGCCGCCGCGGCAAACGGGCGGGCATCGCCGGTCTTGGAAAGGGTTTGGGTTCGGGCGAAGCACATGTGCATGAAGATGTCGTTCAGGGTGTCGATCCCGCCGCTGATGGCCATGTCGCAGCGCCGGGCCTGGAGTTCCATGACGGCCAGGTGGACGGCGCTCATGGAGCTCGCACAGGCGGCGTCCACCACGCAGTTGGTGCCCCCCAGGTTGAGGCGGTTGCAGATGCGGCCGGCAACCACATTGCCGAGCAGCCCGGGAAAGGAATTCTCCTGCCAGGGGATGTAGGCCTCCGCCATGCGCTCCAGGGCGGCCCGGACCGTTTCAGGGGGCAGCCCGGCGCTTTCCAGAGCCTTGCGCCAGGCCGGGTAGCCCAGCCGGGCGCCCAGGGGGATCACCAGTTCCTGGGTGCCCGTAACGCCCAAGATGACGCTGGTGCGATCCCGGTCGAATTCGCGCCCCTCTCCGTAGCCGGCGGCCTCCAGCAGGCGCTTGGCCGCCAGAAGGCCCAAAAGTTGGGAGGTGTCGGTGGCCTGCAAGGCGGCGGGCGGAATGCCGAATTCGGCCGGGTCGAAGGCGACGGGCTCCAGGAAGCCGCCACGCTTGCAGTAGACGTGGTCCGCTTTTTGGGGGTCCGGGTCGTAATAATCCCCGGGGGACCAGTGGGAAGCGGGAATTTCCGAAATGGCATCCACCCCTTGGAAAAGCAGGTGCCAGTAATCTCTGAGCCCCGGCGCTTTGGGGAAAAATCCTGCGGCGGCGATGATGGCAATGGCCGTTTGGTTTGGCTTTTCAAAAGTCATGGCGGCATCAAGAATCATTTTTCATGCGGCCGAGGCGGCGCATCCGCATGGGGTTGCAGGAAGAGAAACCTTCCTGGAGCCGAGGGCTGACAAAAAATTCACGCCCCACGGGCAGGGTTTTCACAGGGCATTTCCCCCGCTGCAACGGGCGGCGATTTCATCCAGCGGCAGCGGCGGGCAATG
This sequence comes from Desulfobacteraceae bacterium, assembly GCA_022340425.1. Lineage (NCBI taxonomy): Bacteria > Pseudomonadati > Thermodesulfobacteriota > Desulfobacteria > Desulfobacterales > Desulfobacteraceae > Desulfobacteraceae bacterium. The sequence continues at coordinate 3,789 of JAJDNY010000078.1, forward strand.
GGCCATCTCGGCGGGCAGACCCGCCCCCTGGCTTTGCAGCCAGTTGTAGCGCGTCAGCACGCAGGCGTTGAACAGCAGGTTGTGCGCGATGGTGACGACTTTGCGGTTTTCGGGCCGTTCCAGGAAGCTGCCTTTGACCCATTCGTTGAAGGCCCCCATCGCCGGCCCGCACCAGATCTGGTAGTCCAGAACGCGCGTGGGGTCTCCCTGGTTGGCCCAGTTGGAGGACTGGCCAAGGTAGGAGCGGAACACCAGAGCCATTTTATGACGCGCGTCACGATCAGCCCTTTGGTTTTGACGCGGGTCGCGCTGGTCGAAAAAGGCCCGGGTTTGTTCCCATTCCGCTTCAAAGCTGCAACGGAAATATTCCTTTTCCAGCAGCGCTTTTTCCTTGGGCGGGATCTGGTCGTAAGTTTCGTAGGCACGGTAGAGATCATAGAGCTTGGCGGCCCGCAGGGGAAACATGGTGCCCCGTTTGAGCACCTGAACCTTGACCCCCATCTCGAACATGTCCGCCGCGGGTGCCATTGTGACATCCGCCTGGCGGGCCTCTGCCAGCATCCGGCGGACCGTGTCCGAAGTTCCCGATTCCAGGCAGGCCTGGTTGATCGAACCTGTCAGAACGAATGCCGCACCCATGGCGAAGGCGCCCGCCACGGCCTGGGGGGTGGCGATGCCGCCTCCAAGCCCCACCCAGACCTGCCGTGAGTAGTGGTGCTGGGACGTGATTTGGTCGCGCAGTGCGAGCATCGTGGGCAGCAGCGTCAGAGCCGGCCGGTTGTCGGTGTGCCCGCCTGAATCGGCCTCGGCGGTCAAAGCGTCTGCGACCGGGATATGTGCGGCCAGTTCGGCTTCTGTCGGGGAAATGAGACCCCGCTGGCGCAGCTCGGCCAGAAACTTGGTCGGGGGCGGCGCCAAAAAACGGCTGGCAACTTCAACGCGGGATATCTTGGCAATGATTTTGTTGGGGCAGACGATCTCACCGTCCGGACCGCGGTGGATCCCTTTGACGCGGTAGAGAATCACCGGCAGGGTCAAATTGAGGTAGGCCGAGGCGCTGATGCAGCTCACGCCGTTTTCCAGATAAAGTTCGACGATGCGCAGCTCCAGATCCGGGTCCTGGGGACTGTGGATCAGATTGAAGCCGAAGGGGCGGTCGGGGAGGGCTTCCCGGGTTTGGTGGATGGCGGCCTCGACCTGGGGGGGGGCGAGCCCGGCGGCGCCGAAGAACCCGATCATGCCGTTTTCACCGGCCGCCTTAACCATCGCAACCGAGGTGATGCCGTTGGCCATGGCCCCCATGACGTAAGCGTAACGCAGGCCGAATGCTTTTTTGAAACCGGGGTCGCCCAGGGCGTGGGGCAACAGGGGGGGGACGATAGCGCTGAGGGGCAGCCCTTCCTTGGGCGGGTTGAATTCGCCCAAGGTAACCCGTCCGCCGGCGGCCAGGGCGGCCCGGCCGTCAAGGTAGACGAGGGCCATTGGGGCGGCCGGCGTCCGCAAGGCGGCGAGGATGACGTCCGGTTCGGCCTGAGGGGCGGCCGCACCACGCTCCCACCAGCCCAGGACCGCTTTCGGGGTGGGCAGATTGTGCGTCATTTATTATTTTATATAAAAAATTCGGATGTTTAAAGGCTATAATCAAGGGGCTCTGGTAAAACCTGCCGACTCGTAACGGAAGCCGGGCAGCAAATCACGCTTGAGTTCCCATGCCTTGACGGCGCAGAATAACCAAACACGTAAAAAGTGTCAAGAATCATGGCCTGCTAAAAGTCCAATAATAGCGGACTACCCGCGCGGGTGGCAGGCCTCGTGTACTTTTTGAATGTGCTCCTTGGCGACGTGGGTGTAAATTTGGGTGGTTGCGATGTCCACGTGGCCCAGCATGACCTGGACCGCCCTGAGATCCGCGCCGCCCTCCAGCAGGTGGCTGGCGAAAGAATGACGCAAACTGTGAGGCGTTATCTCTTTGACGATACCTGCTTTGCGTCCGTAGCGTTTCAGGAGTTTCCAGAACCCCTGGCGCGTCATAGGCCGCCCCGCCCTCGCCACGAAAAGGTGAGGGCTGACGAGCGATTTCAAAAGGATCGGGCGACCGGCTTCCAGGTAGGCTTGAATTTGCCGGCGCGCGTGCTGCCCGATGGGGACGATGCGCTCCTTGGCGCCCTTGCCCACGACCCGGACAAACCCCGCCTCCAGGTTCACCTGCTGGAGTTTTAAACCGATCAGCTCCGACACCCGCAGACCCGCGGCATACAGAAGCTCCAACATCGCGGCATCGCGCGAGCCGCGGGGGGTATTGGGGTCGGGCGCCGTCAGGAGGCGTCCGATATCCGTTACCGAAAAGACCTCCGGCAGTTTCAGGCCGGTTTTGGGCAGATCGATCAGGCGGGTGGGGTCGCTGGCGAGAAGGCCTTCACGGGTCAAAAATTTGTAGAAACCTCTCAGGGTGACCAGGTGCCGGGCCCGCGAGCGGGCGGCGAGGCCGGCGTTGCGCAGCTCGATGAGGTGCTTCAGCAGCAGCACGGTGTCGTTTTCGCTGAGATTTTTAACGCCGTTCTCCTTTAAAAAGGTGAAATAGCGCGCCAGGTCCTGGCTGTAGGATTCGATGGTTTTGCGGGCGAGACCCTTTTCCACCAGCAAGTAGGTGATGTAGCGGTCGGCCAGTTCATCCAGCTGGGCCATGGTTGGGCTCCAGGTAATGGTGGGTCTCACGTTTGATCTAAAACGGAAGTTCACCGGCTTCAGGTCGGTAGCGCGGTCCCCTGTCACTCCGCCAGGCAACGAAAACCGAGGATGTTGGCGCAAAAATCGGCCGACACCCGAAAGCGGGAATGGAGCCGGACGCTGTTGTCCGATATCCAGCTGCCACCCTTGGCGATGAGGGCGGCCGGCTGCCCGCCGCCCTCGAAAAGCGCTGGGGCGGCGTCCAGGGTCCACTCCAGGACGTTGCCGAGGCAGTCGCAAATTCCCAGGGCGCTGGCCCCCGCCGGAAAACGGTCCACCGGGGCGGTGTCTCCGATGCCGGTTTCCTCGGTGTTGCAGCGGTCATCCAGCCACTGGTCGCCCCAGGGTAGAAGAAGCCCCTCGCTGCCCCGGGCCGCCGCCTCCCATTCCACCTCCCGCGGCAGCCGTTTGCCGGTCCAGGCGGCAAAGGCCAAAGCGTCCTGCAGGCTGACCTGAACCACCGGGTGGTTGCGCTTGTCGTGCAGGCCGCTGCCAGGCCCGAAGGGCTGATACCAGCAGGCCCCTTTGACCACATCTCGCTGGTGAAAGGCGTGCCAGACCGATTTTATCCGCCCGCTCTCGGGATCCACCGTTTTCTGAAAACGGGCCTGGTAGACGGTGGCTTCGCCACGCCGCTCGGCGGTGGTGACGTAGCCCGTGCGGTCCACGAACACCTCGAAAAGAGCGTTGGTTACGGGGAATTTGCCCATGTAGAAGGCAGGCAATTGGACGCTGTGCGCCTCCAGCTCCCCCTTTAACGGATTTTGACTGCCGACGACATAGTTTTTTTCGGCAATCAGGAGGTACTGATTGTAGTAGCGTTCCATGACCCCAAGGAAGCCGTCGAATTTTTCAGCCAGAAGTTTCTGGCTGCGAAGATCCTCGGGATCGATGGGGATGTCGTCTTCGATCTGCTCCAAAGCGTCCAGTGGAAGGCCGATCTCCATCCCATTGGGGCTTTGGCTGTGGGATGCGGAATCGGCGGGT
>JAJDNY010000079.1 GCA_022340425.1 Desulfobacteraceae bacterium
CCCCCGACGTTGGCGCAAAGCAGGATATTCCCAATCAGCCTGGCTGGGCTGTAAAAAGATCGCTGCAGACCTTCCACTGGTCGTCTTCGCGGGTCAGTGTCAGGACGTGCTCGACCTCGTGGGTTTCCCCCAGTGAAAAGAGCTTGGCCACATAGGCGAAGACCGGGTTGATGGCGGTTTTGCGCTCGGCGGTCAGGTGCACCTGGGCCGTTTCCTGGTCCATGGACAGGATTTGGGTCTCGACGTGGTAGAGCTGGCTTTTCAGAAAGCTGGGCTTGAAGCCGCGCTCGCGGGCCTCGACGTTTTTGCGGTGGAGGAAATCTTTGACCAGGGTGCTCTCGGCTTGCAGCTGCTGGCAGAGCATGATTTCCATGGCGGGGTCCAGGGCGTAGTAGGCCTTGCTGAATTCCCTCGCGACCCGGCCCGGTGTGGCCTTTTGATCCGCGTAGACAAAGAGAATCTGCAGAAAAACCGCCAACAGGATGGTGCCGCCGATTACCGTGAGACTGATGCCCTTCTTCATTGCTCTGTCCTCCTCGTGGATAGCCTTGCGGGTTGCCCGCCGGGCGGACCTGTCCCTGAAAAACGGGTTTTTGCATACCATGGAAGACCCGGCTTTACAAGCCTTTTTGCGTGTTTGAAACCGCCGCCGCGACCGGTCATCGGGCCGGTTCAAGCGCCTGTCCTGCGTCGCCCAAAAAAAACACCGGAGCACGGCACGCCTGGGGCGGCCGGCTCCGGTGGTTCAGTTGGCCATGGGGGCGGCTACTTGCGGGATTTGGCGAAGCCGATGCGGTTTAAGGCCTCCTCCATCTCGCTCAGGGTGGCGGGGTCATCGATGGTCGCCGGCGTTTTGAACTCCTTGTTGTCGGCGATTTTCTGGATGGTGCCGCGCAGGATTTTGCCCGAGCGGGTCTTGGGCAGGCGCTTGACCACCGTCGCGGTCTTGAAGGCGGCCACCGGCCCGATGCGGTCGCGCACCATCTGGACCACCTCTTTGATGATCTCCTCCTCCTTGCGGTCGACGCCGGCGTTGAGCACCAGGAACCCGATGGGGATCTGCCCCTTGAGGCTGTCCTCGACCCCCAGCACGGCGCACTCGGCGACATCCGGGTGGTCGGCCAGGACCTCCTCCATGGCGCCCGTGGAGAGGCGGTGGCCGGCGACGTTGATGATGTCGTCGGTGCGGGACATGACGTAGACGTAGTCGTCTTCGTCGATGAAGCCGGCGTCGGCGGTTTTGTAATAGCCCGGGAATTCCTCCAGGTAGGATTTGATGTAGCCGGCATCGTTGTTCCAGAGGGTCGGCAGGCTGCCCGGCGGCAGGGGCAGCTTGACCACCAGGGCGCCGATCTCGCCCGCGGGGACCTCCTCGTTTTCGGGATTGACCACCTTGACGTTCCAGCCCGGCACGGCCTTGGTGGGCGAGCCGTACTTGACTGGGAAGTGTTTCAGCCCCATGCAGTTGGCGGCGATCGCCCAGCCGGTTTCGGTCTGCCACCAGTGGTCGATGACCGGCACCTTGAGGTGGTTTTCCGACCACTGGAGCGTGTCGGGATCGGAGCGTTCGCCGGCGAGAAAAAGGGCCTTGAAACAGCTCAGATCGTAGTTCTTGATCAGCGCGCCTTTGGGGTCCTCGCGCTTGATGGCGCGGTAGGCCGTGGGGGCGGTGAACATGCTCTTGATCTTGTGCTGGCTGATGACCCGCCAGAAGACGCCGGCATCCGGGGTGCCCACCGGCTTGCCCTCGAAGAGGATCGTGGTGCAGCCCTTGAAAAGCGGCGCGTAGACGATGTAGGAGTGGCCCACCACCCAGCCGACATCGCTGGCCGCCCACCACACGTCGCCTTCATCGATGTTGTAGACCCCCTTCATGCTCCACTTGAGCGCCACCAGGTGGCCGCCGTTGTCGCGCACCACGCCCTTGGGTTGGCCGGTGGTGCCCGAGGTGTAAAGGATGTAGAGCGGGTCGGTGGCCGCGACCTGTACGCAGTCCTGGGGCTTGGCCTCGGCTGCGAGGCTCTGCCAGTCGAAGTCGCGGCCGGCGGTCAGTTCGGCAGTGGCCATCGGCCGCTGGAAGATCACGCAGGCATCGGGTTTGCTGTCGGCGATCTGGATGGCCTCGTCCAAAAGCGGCTTGTAGGCGATCACGCGCTTGCCTTCGATCCCGCAGGAGGCCGACACGATGACCTTGGGCTTGGCGTCGTTGATCCGGGTGGCCAGTTCCTTGGCCGCAAAACCGCCGAAGACCACCGAATGGACCGCCCCGATGCGGGCGCAGGCCAGCATCGCGATGGCCGCCTCGGGGATCATCGGCATGTAGATGATCACCCGGTCGCCCTTGACGACCCCGCGGCCGGCCAAAACGCCGGCGAAATTGGCGACCAGGTCCCTGAGCTGCGAATAGGTGAATTTCTTGATGGTGTCGGTCACCGGGCTGTCGTAGATCATGGCCAGGCGGTCGCCGTGGCCGCGTTCGATGTGATAATCCAGCGCGTTGTAGCAGGTGTTGGTGACGGCGCCGGTGAACCAGCGGTAGAACGGTTTGTTGGAGTCGTCGAGGACCTTGTCCCACTTCTTGTACCAGAAGCAGTCCTCGGCCGCCTCCGCCCAGAAGGCGTTGGGGTCGTTGATGGATTTTTCAAAGGTGGTCTGGTAAAGGTCGGTCATGTTTTCCCTCCTTCATCCCTCGAGTTAGTAAAAGGCCTTGTGGGCTTGGTGTGCAAAGCGGCACTTCCCCTCCGCCCGAAGCGGGGGCACCGCCCTCGTGTCAGCAACCGTCCGGTTTTTGGGCCTCTTCGGTCAACGGCCCGTCGTTTTCGGCCGCGGCCTCCGGTGCGTGTCTGAAATGAGGCTTGGAAACCGGCGCGTCTTCCCCAATAGCCGGTAGGGGGCGCCTTGGCCGAGCCTAAGCTCCTGAATAAACAATCAGAGGTAAATATGTCAAGAAAATAGTGAATCCGATACAGTGTTTGAATCCTGGTCAAGGCTTTCGGGGCGCGGCCCGGCCGGAAAGCGCACGGGTCTTCGCCGAATATCGCCGGAGGGCCGCCGCGTTTGCGGCCCGCAATCGTCACTTGACAGGTGCAACTGAAAAGAAGTATAGATTTTTTCTTGATTTACATCAGGGTGTTGCATGCCGAAACCCAACGGTCAAAGCCATGTCCCGTCCATCCTCAAGGTTGCCTGAAGCGGCCCTAACCTGTCGACTTTTCAGTCGCTTCCACACGCAGTGAGGCGCCATGGGCCCTTAATTACCAATTTCCCACCGAAACGCTTTTGCCCCATCATCTCCCTCGAAACGTTTGGGAACACGCGGCAGCTATCTTACGCCAAACTCACAGGAGGTCTCATGATTGTAGCCGAACGAAAACCTTTGCAGGAAATCAAAGACATGCTCAAGGACGCCAAAAAGGTCCTGACGGTTGGCTGCGGCACCTGTGTTGCCGTTTGCTTGGCCGGCGGCAGCAAGGAGGTCGGCGTGCTCAACGCCGAACTGAAAATCGCCCGCAAACTGGAGGGCAACCCCATCGAACTGGCGGCGGCCACGGTGGAGCGGCAATGCGACCGCGAATTTCTGGCCGAACTGGACGGTGTCGTCGACCGCTACGATGCCGTGGTCTCCATGGCCTGCGGGGTCGGGATTCAGTTTTTGGCGGAACGCTACCCCCACATTCCTGTTTTCCCGGGGGTCAACACGACCTTCATGGGCGCCAATCAGGATGTCGGCTGGTACGAGGAGCGCTGCCGGGGCTGCGGCACCTGCTTTTTGGGAATTACCGGCGGCATCTGCCCGGTGACCATGTGTGCCAAGGGGCTTCAAAACGGCCCCTGCGGCGGGACCAACAGCGGCAGTTGCGAGATCAATCAGGACCAGCCCTGCGCCTGGCAGGCCATCTACGAACGGCTGGCCAAACAGGGGCGCCTGGCCAGCATCATCGAGATCTGCCCGCCCACCGACTGGCGCAACCAGATCCCGCGCACCATCGTGCAGCCGGGTTACGCCAGACGCAAGCAACTGGCGGGCAAGTAGAGACGGGGATCCCATCTGAAAATCACGACAACGCAAAGTAGAGGAAAAATCGATGACTGAAAGCAATCTGAAAAAGATTTTAGACGCCGGACACTTTGCCTTTACAGGTGAATTGGGACCGCCCCGGGGGGCCAACGTCGCGGCCATTACGGAGAAGGCCAAGTTCTTGGTGGGCAACGTGGACTCGGTCAACATCACCGACAACCAGACCGCCATGGTGCGCATGTCCAGCTGGGCCGCCTCTCTGATCGCCATGCAGGCGGGGCTGGAGCCCAACTATCAGATGGTCTGCCGCGACCGCAACCGCCTCGCCATGCAGGCCGACATCCTGGGCGCCTGGGCCCACGGCATCCGCAACATGCTCTGCCTTTCCGGCGACCACCAGCAGTTCGGCGACCACCCGCAGTCCAAGGGCGTCTTCGACGTCGACTCCATGCAGCTGATCGGCATGGTCCGCAAGATGCGCGACGAGGGCAAGTTTCTCAGCGGCAGCGATATCGACGACACCCCCAAGATGTTCATCGGGGCGGCCGCCAACCCCTTCGCCGAACCCTTCGAGTGGCGGGTCCACCGTCTGGCCAAGAAAATCCAGGCGGGTGCGGATTTCATCCAAACCCAATGCATCTTCAACATGGACAAGATGCGCCGCTGGGTCCAGCAGGCCAACGACATGGGGTTGACCGAGAAGGTCTACATCCTGGCCGGCGTGACCCCCATGAAGAGCCTCGGTATGGCCCGCTACATGAAGCTCAAGGTGCCGGGCATGGATGTGCCCGATGAGATCATCGACCGGCTCAAAGGTGTCGACAAAAAAAAGCAGTCCGACGAGGGCATCCGGATCGCCTGCGAGCAGATCCAGGAGTTCAAGGAAATGAAGGGTGTGGCCGGTGTGCATTTGATGGCCATCGAATGGGAGCACCGGGTGCCGGAGATTGCCGAGCGGGCAAAGGTTCTGCCCAGGCCGAAGGTTTAACCACAAGACTAAGGAGTTTCCAATTGAGTGCAGATCCTAAAAAAGTGATGGTCATTGGAGGCGGTATCGCCGGTTTGACTGCGGCCTGGGAGTTGTCCAAGTGCGGTGTCGCGGTGGATTTGGTGGAAAAAAGCGACCACTTGGGCGGCCATGCCATCCAGTACTGCTGCAAAGCCACCGAAGAGTGCCGCCAGTGCGGCGCCTGCTCCGTCGAGAAGATGCTGAAAAACGTGGTCGAGGCGCCCAACATCAACGTTCACTGCGGGGTCGAAGTCGGTCGGGTCGCCCGCAACGGCCGTTTCGAGGTCAGCTTGCAGCCCAGCGGCGCCGCGGCCCCCGCCGCCAGCCCCGGCTGCCAGGAGCGCTACGAGACGGACCCGCTGGCCTGCGCGGCCGCCCGTAAATTCTCCAAAAACAACGCGGCCCTGGACTGCGCTGGTGCAGCGGCGGATCTCAAGGTCGACGCCATCGTGCTGGCCAGCGGTTTTGCGCCCTTCGACGCCACCCGCAAAGGCACCTACAACTACGGCAAACTGCCCAACGTGGTCACCGGGCTGGAGCTTGAGCGCGGCGTGCGCGCCAACGGCCGGGTGTTGCGGCCCTCCGACGGCAAGCCGCCCGCCAAGGTGGCCTTCATCCAGTGCGTCGGCAGCCGCGACGAGCGCCTCGGCAACCTCTGGTGCTCCCACGTCTGCTGCCCGTATGCGCTGCGGGTTTCGGAGCTGATGAAGCACCACAACCCGGAGGTCGAGATCACCGTTTTTTACATGGACATTCAAAACACGGGCAACAATTTCCCGGCGTTCTACGAAAAGTGCAAACAGGACCTGCAGTTCGTGCGCAACATCCCCGTGGACGTCTACCCGATGGAAGACGACCGTCTGCGGATGCGCTACACCACGGAAGCCGACGGGTCACCGGTGGACGCCGAATTCGACATGGTGGTGCTCTCCATCGGGATCATGCCGGGGCTGGACAACCAACGGATGGCGACCCTGCTGGACATCGGGCTGGATGCGGACGGTTTTTTCCAGAGCACCGACAGTTTCAACTGCACCGTTACCAACAAAAACGGCGTTTTCCTGGCCGGAACGGTTGGGGGGCCGAAGACCATTGCGGCCTCCATGGCCCATGCCGGGCAGGCAGCCTATGAAGCAATGAAATACTTAGGGGGGGCCGAATGACAGACATAAAGCAAAAGGATATGGAAGAGATCGCCATCGCGACCGATGTTCTGGTGATCGGCGGGGGTCTGGCGGGGGTGCGCACGGCAGCTGAAATCGCCGGTCTGGGGTATAAGGTGATTCTGGCCGAGAAATCGGCCGAGCTGGGTGGCGCGCAGCCAAACCCGGGGCCGCTCTTCGGACTGGGCGCAGACGCGCAGAAAACCGTCGCGGACCTCGTCCAGGCGGTTTCGGCGGATACCCGGGTGGATGTCCTGACCGGAACCCGGGTGGCGGCATTTGCCGGGGTTTCCGGGGATTTCACGGTCACCCTGACCTCCGGGGCGGAGGTTTGCCAGAAGAAGGTCGGCGCCGTGGTAGTCGCCGCCGACTTAACCCCCAGCCCGCTGAATGCGGCCTACGGCCTGAGCCTCTCGGAGCGGGTCGTGTCCCAGTCCCAGCTGGACGCCCTGCTGTCCGACCAGGCGGCGCGCGCGGGGCTGGGCGGCAAGGTCGTGGCCTTTCTGGTGGGCTTTGGCCAGGAGGGCAACCCACTGGTCATGAAGCGGGTCATGCAAAGCGTCGCCGCCCTGACGGCCATCGAAGACTGCACGGTCTACGTCTACGTCAACAACATCAAAGTGGCGGCCGACAACCTGGAAAAACTCTACCGCGAGGGGCGCGACCAGGGCGCGATCTATTTCAAACTCGCCGAGGCGCCGCAGGTCAACCCCGACGGCAGCGCGATCGTCTACCACGACCTGGTGGTGCGCCAGGACGTCGAACTCAACCCCGACCTGATCGTGGTGGAGGAAGCCCTGGTGGCCGACGCCGAAAACGGCCAGCTGGCCGAGCTCTTGCGGGTGGACCGGGATGCCTGGAATTTTCTGCAAAGCGACAACGTCCACCGCTTCCCCATTCAGACCAACCGCGAGGGAATTTTTGTGGTGGGCGCCAGCCGCGCCATTCAGGATCTCCCCGCCGTTTGGACCGACGCCGAAAACACCGCCTTGGCCGTCAAGGGGTTTCTGGGTGACGGGATCAAGCGGTTGCCCACGGGCAAGGCGGTGGTGGACAACGGCAAGTGCACCTTCTGCCTGACCTGCTACCGCTGCTGCCCCCACGGGGCGATCTACTGGGAGGCGGCCAGCAACAAGGCGATCATATCGCCGGTGGCCTGCCAGACCTGCGGCATCTGCGCCAGCGAATGCCCCATGGACGCCATTCAGATCGGCGGCTTCAGCGACGCCGAGATAAGGGCCGAGTTTCTGGGCAGCCTGGCCGGCTCCGCCCCGCGCATCGTGGCCTTCTGCTGTCAGAACTCGGCCTTCGAGGCCGGGCAGATGGCCGCGCAGTTCAAGATGGCCCTACCGGCCGGTCTGCAAATGGTCAAAGTTCCCTGCGCCGGCAAGGTCGATCTGGACTACATCCTGACGGCCCTCGCCGAGGGCGCCGACGGGGTGCTGGTGCTGACCTGCCACGAGGGCAACTGCAAGTCCGAGCGCGGCAACACTTACGCCAGCTGGCGCGTGGAGGAGGCCCAGCGCATGCTGGCAGAGGCCGGCTACGAAAAGGATCGCCTGCGCTTTGCGACCCTGGCATCCAATATGGGCAAGGAATTTTCCAATCTTTTGCTGGACATGGAGGCCCGGATAAAAGAATTGGGATTAAGCCCTATGAAAAACTGACAGAGTGTGCGATAATGCATCGTTAGTGGCAATATGGGCGCATTTTCGCAACTCAAGCCCGTTTCCGAAAGCAACCGGTGCGGCGGCCGGTGAAACCGCCGCACCAGTGCCGGACGATGTCCGGCAAGCGTCGCGAAACGAAGAATCCATTAGGGAGGTTTTGCAGCATGGCTGAGGAAGCAATCAAAATCGGAGGCAAGAAGAAAACCACGTTCATGGACCAGGTCAAGGGCCTGCTGCCCGAGGGCGGCAACCTCAACCTGTGCCTGACCTGCGGGGCGTGCTCCTCGGGGTGTCCGGCGACGGGTCTGGAGGGCATGGACCCGCGCAAGTTCCTGCGCATGGCCGCGCTGGGGCTGGACGAGGAGGTCA
>JAJDNY010000080.1 GCA_022340425.1 Desulfobacteraceae bacterium
TCCCGTCGTCGGCAGCATTTTGAAACCATTGACCAAGGCGGTCATCAAGGGCGGCCTGCTGGCCTACGAGGGCGCCAAGGTTTCCATCGCCGAGACCAAAGAGACCTTCGAGGACATCGCGGCCGAAGCCAAGGCCGAGATCGCCCACGGCGGTGAGGGAAAATAAGGACGTGATGACAGGCGAAAGATACCGCGGCCGATCATGAATCAGGTAGAAGCCATGGACGTGCTGCCAGAGGCCCTGCTGTGCCACTCCAGCCCGGGGCGTCTGCGGATTCGCATCCGCCAGAAAAGGGGCGACGGCGCCTTCTTTCAGCGGGTCAAAGAAGCGTTGGCGGCCCATTTTGGGTCTGCGGCGGTCGCAGTCAATCCCGTCACGGCCAGCCTGCTGGTGGAGGGTGCAAGCGTGTCGCCCGCCGAGGTGGCCGCCTTTGCCCGCGAGGCGGGGCTTTGCGCGCTGGATCTGACCCCGGGTCCGCGCCGTGAGGGCGTCCAGAACATCATCAGCCCCCTGCGCACAGCCGACGCCAGGCTTCGGCAAATCAGCAACGGTACGCTGGATGTGCCCAGCGGGGTGTTCGTGGCCTTGGTGGTCTATGGTGTTGTCGAGATCCTGCGCGGCAACTTCCAAGCTCCCCCGTGGTACACGGCTTTCTGGTACGCCTTCGGGGTCTTCACCAAAACCCTCGTGGACGCTACGAAAGCCTAACCGCGGCTTTCACGGTTGCCAGGCGAAGGGCGCTCACCCACATCACGCGCTGATCTCTCACCCCATCGTCGCCACGCCATCGCCTTGGCTGCTGCCGGCTATGGCCTCCTGGCCGCCCGAGGTCCGGGCCTCGCCTGGCCGCTGCCACAGCTGGCAACCCTTCCCATCATCACCGGCGAGGGCCACCCAAGGTCCGCCGATTTTGCCGCGATCCGCCTGAAACGGTCAGATATTGCCGTGGGCCCGGCTCCCGGCAGGATGCCGCCCTTGGCAAACAGGTGGGGTGTTCCCATTGGCGGCCGGTTTCCTCGCAGGTCCTTTCAACCTGCCGCACAGGCGTTTTCCACCTGCGACTGCCGTCGCCACGAACGCCGGGCCGGATGGTAAACATGAACCTCGTCAAACCCATTCACACCAAAATTCCCGGACGGGCGCGCTACCAGGTCGACGGTCTGCGGCAATCCGAGGGCGCCAAGGCCTTCATCGAACGGCAGCTGGCCGGCTTCCGGGATATCGTCAGTGTCTCGGCCAGCACGGTCACCAGCAGGGTGTTGATCACCTTCAACAGCGGCAACACCGCCCAGAGCATCGAACGGCGCCTGGAATCCGTGGTGGCTGCCTGGCGGCGCGACCCCGGGCCGCGCCCGGATAACAAATCGCGGCAAACGCCCGGTCTACAAGCGTGCGGGACCGACGGGCCAAAGCGGGTGCCGGCACCCGCCGCGGACGCTCCCTGGACGGCTTCCCCTCCGGCGGCCTTCCACGAGTCCGGGAACTGGCACCGCATCCACCGCCAGGAGGTGCTGGACCTGGTGGCCAGCGACCCGCAGCGGGGCCTCGGCCTGCCGGTTGCCCGGGCGCGGCTGGAGCAGTACGGCCTCAACACGCTGCCCGAGGGCGCACCGCGCTCGGCTTGGGAAATCCTGGTCGGCCAGATCAACTCCCTGCCCACCTACCTGCTGGCGGCCGCCGCCGGTGTTGCGCTGCTCACCGGGGGGGTGATCGACGCCCTGGTGATCATGGGGGTGGTAGCAGCCAATGCCGCCATCGGCTTCGTCACCGAAAAAGAGGCCGACAAGACCATTCAATCCCTCAAAAAGCTGGTACACCCCAAGGCCGAGGTCATCCGGGACGGGGAGCCGCTGACCGTGGCGGTGGAGGAGATCGTGGTCGGCGACCTCCTCGAGCTCAAGCCGGGCGCCTATGTCGCGGCCGACTGCCGCATCATCAGGGCCGTCAACCTCAGCATTGACGAGTCCATGCTGACCGGCGAAAGCATGCCGGTCTACAAGACGGCGCGCACCCTGGGCGCCGAGGAGGTCCCCCTGGCCGACCGGCTCAACATGGCCTTCATGGGGACCCTGGTGACCGGCGGCCAGGGGCTGGCGGTGGTCGTCGCCACCGGGTGGGCCACCCAGATCGGGCAGCTGCAGGCCCTTCTGCAGCAGACGCAGGCCCCCCAGACGCCCATCGAACGCCAGTTGGGGCGGATGGGGGACCAGTTGGTGATTCTGTGCTGCGCGGTCTGCGGGGTGGTCTTCCTGATCGGGTTTCTGCGCGGCTACGGCTTTTTGGCGATGCTGCGGACCTCCATCTCGCTGGCCGCCTCGGCAGTGCCGGAGGGGCTGCCGGCGGCCGCCACGATCAACTTCGCCATGGGCATCACCCGCATGCGGCAGCACCGCGTGCTGATCCGCCACCTGCAGGCGGTTGAAACCCTCGGCGCCGTCCAGACCATCTGCCTGGACAAGACCGGCACCATCACCGTCAACCAGATGCAGGTGCAGCAGATGATGGTCGACGGCGCCAGGATGGCCGTGGAAGCGGGACGCCCCTTTGCGGCCCTCTCGGAAGCGGGCCTGGAAAAGAGCAGCCTGTCCCACCTGCTGCACGCCTGCGCGCTGTGCAACGAGGTCAAGGTGGACGGGCGGCAGGCCGACGGCCAGCCGGTTCTCCACGGGTCGGCCACCGAGAAGGCGCTGGTGGAACTGGCCACCGGGGCCGGCCTTGATGTGGCGGCGTTGAAAAAGCAGTTTCGCCTGCTGGCGGTCAATCACCGCTCCGAAAGCCGCTTGTTCATGGGTACCCTGCACCGTGTCGCTGAAAACGAGCGCGTCCTCTTCGTGAAGGGCAGCCCGCCGGAGGTCCTGGCCCTCTGCGATCGTCAGGTGATCGACGGCCGGCGCCTGCCTCTGACCGACGCCGACCGCGCCCGCATCGAGCGCGAAAACGAGCGCATGGCCGCCGCGGCCCTGCGGGTGTTGGGGTTCGCCTTCAAGCCCAACCCGGCGGACGCGGAGGATGACAGCGGTCTCACCTGGCTGGGGCTGGCCGCCATGGCCGACCCCATCCGCAGCGGTGCCCGCGGCCTGATCGAGATGTTTCACCGCGCCGGCGTCGAAACCGTCATGATCACCGGCGATCAGAGCCCCACGGCCTATGCGGTGGCACGTGAGCTGAACCTTTCCGGAGGCCAGCCGCTGACGATTCTCGACTCCACCGAACTCAGCCGCCTGGACCCCGAAGCCCTCGCCGCCCTGGCCAAGCAAGTCTATGTCTATGCGCGCGTCAGCCCGGCCCACAAGCTGAAAATCGTGGAGGCGCTGCGCGCGGCCGGCCGCACGGTGGCCATGACCGGCGACGGCATCAACGACGGGCCGGCCCTCAAGGCCGCCGACATCGGTATCGCCATGGGGCGCTCGGGCACCGACGTGGCGCGCGGCGTGGCCGACGTGGTGCTGGAGGAGGACAACCTCGAAATCCTCTCCCAGGCCCTGCGGGACGGCCGCACCACCTACGGCAACATCCGCAAGGCGGTTCATTTTTTCCTGACCACGAACCTCAGTGAAATCCTGTTGATGTTCTCGTCCCTGGCGCTGGGCCTCGGTACTCCGCTGAACGTCATGCAGCTGCTGTGGATCAACATCATTTCCGACATCTTCCCCGGTCTGGCGCTGTCGATGGAAGCCCCCGAACCGGACGTGATGACCCGGCCGCCGCGGGACCCCCAGGCCCCGCTGTTCTCCGCCAGGGACTTCAAAACCATGTTGGGCGAGTCGGCGGGCATCACCGGTGGTGCCCTGGCGGCCTTCGCCTACGGCGCCACCCGCTACGGCCTCGGCTCCGGCGCCGGCACGATGGCCTTTCAGACCCTGACCGTCGGCCAACTGCTGCACGCCTACAGCAGCCGCTCGGAGCACAGCGGGCTTTTCAGCCCCCACCCCCTGCCGCCCAACCCCTACCTGAAGTGGGCCATCGGCGGGTCGCTGGCGCTGCAGACCCTGACTCTTTTTCTGCCGCCCCTGCGCGGCTTCCTGGGGCTGACCGCCCTCCGGCCCGCAGATCTGGCCGTGGTGGCGGCGGCCGCCGGCCTACCGCTGTTCGTTAACGAATATCTCAAGGAAACCAGGCAGGCCCGCCATGAACCGTAACGTCATCTTCATATCCGAGGCGGTCACCGAAGGCCACCCGGACAAGATCTGCGACCAGATCAGCGACGAGATCGTGGATTATTTTCTCGCCCAGGACCCCTGTGCCGCGGTCCGCGCCGAATGCGCCGTGGCCAGCAACATCCTGTTTATCGCCGCGCGCTTCGCCGCCGATGCCAACATCGACTTCTCGCGCCTGGCGCGCAAGGTCATCCAACAAATCGGCTACCGCCAGCCGGATTTCAACCCCCAGACCTGCAGCATTCTCACCAACCCCCAGGCGCTGCCGCTTGAAAAGCGGCAGTGCTTCGACGAACGTTTGCTGAGCGAGGACGAGATCGACCGGATCCCGGCCCAAAAACAGGTGACCGTCTTCGGCTATGCCTGCAACCAGTGCCCCGCCCTGATGCCGCTGCCGGTCTGGACCGCCAACCGCCTGGCCCAGCGGGTGACGGAACTGCGCAAGACCGGTGTCCTGGCCGGCCTTTTGCCCGACGGCAAGGTCCAGGTAGGAGTCGAATACGCCGGCAACCGCCCCCTGCGCATTCATTCGGTGACCTTCGAGCTGGATCTTGCCGAGGAGCAGCCGGCCAGCCCCAAACGGCTGCTGGACGAGATCCGGGAAGGGGTCATCGCGCCGGTGTTCCAACCCCTGGAGATCCAGCCCGACCAGCGCAGCGCCATCAGCATCAACCCCAACGGGCCCTATTCGGGCGGGCCTGCGCGGCATTCGGGTCTGACCGGCCGCAAAAACGCCGTCGACACCTATGGTGAGTACAGCCGTCACAGCGGCAGGGCCCTCAGCGGCAAAGACCCGCTGCGCATCGAACGCAGCGGGGCCTACGCCGCCCGTCACGCCGCCAAGAATGTCGTCGCCGCCGGTCTGGCCGAAGCCTGCGAGGTGGTCCTGAGCTATTCGCCGGGGCTCTCCCGGCCGGTGACGCTGATGGTGCAGACTTCCGGCAGCGGCAAGGGCGGCGACGAGGCCCTGACCGACCTGGTGGGGCGGCATTTCGATTTCCGCCCGGTCGGAATCCTGAAACGGATGGGTTTGCGCCGCCTGCCGGCCGCCAACCCGGATGGTTTTTTTCGCAGGCTGGCGGCCTTCGGGCATTTCGGCCGAACCGAGCTGGACCTGCCCTGGGAGAGCACCGCCGCGGCCGCGGCCTTGGCGGCCGATGCCGGCTGACGGCGAACCTTGGACCCGCCGCGAGGAGGACACCATGATGGAAACCGGAATCCAGTCGGTGATGGTGCAGCAGGCACTGCCGGTGCTGCTGCTGCTGATGGCGATTTTGGTGGTCGTGCTGGGCAAGGGCGCCGACCTGCTGGTGGACGAGGCGGTGGGGGTCTCGCGCCAGCTGGGGGTTTCACCTCTGCTGATCGGCGCCACCATCGTCAGCCTGGGCACCACCCTGCCGGAGGCGGCCGTATCGGTGCTGGCGGCCGTCCAGGGGCGGCCCGGGATCGCGTTGGGCAATGCCGTCGGCTCGATCATCTGCAACACCGGCCTGATCATCGGGCTGGCCACCCTGTGGGGTCCGCTGCCGTTGGATCGCCGGTTGGTCAACCGCCAGGGGTGGGTGCAGTTCTGCGCCGGCCTGCTGCTGGTGGCCGCCTGCATTCCGTTTTTCCACATGCGTCAGGTTCTTCTCAAGGGCGGGATGTTGCCGCAATTTATTGGGGTTTTGTTTCTGCTGCTGCTGGCCGGCTACTTCTGGATTTCCCTGCTGTGGTCGCGCGGGGGTCGGGAGGCGGCGGCCGTGCAGCGCCCGGCACGGCCCGCCAAGGGCGTCCTGCAGCCCCGTTCGGTGGTCAAACTGCTCTGCGGCATCGCCCTGGTGGTGGCCGCCTCCCACGTCCTGATCCCGGTGGTGGAGGCCATCGCCCTGCGCCTGGCCATCCCCGAAGGGGTGGTCAGCGCCACCCTGGTGGCCTTCGGCACCTCGCTGCCGGAGCTGGTGACGGCGGTTGCCGCCGTGCGCAAGGGTGCCGGTGAGCTTGCCATCGGCAATGTCATCGGGGCCAACATTTTAAATGTCCTGTTCGTGGCGGGGGCTGCGGCCAGCGTGACGCGGCCCGGCCTGCTGGCCCCGCCGCATTTCTTTCACACCCTTTTTCCCGCCATGCTGCTCATCCTGGCCGTTTTTCGGGTCGGCATTCATTTTTCGGGGGCCCATCTCAAGCGCGGCTTCGGTGTGGCGCTGCTGGGTCTTTACATGGGCACGACCCTGCTGAGCTACACCCATGGTGGTTAAACTTCAGGGGAGGGGAGGTAGACATGCACTGGATCTCTTTTGCGATCGCCGGCGGCGTCCTGCACTGGCTCTATCGCCGGGGCAAGCGCGCCGCGGGCACGCAGATGGCCCCGCAGCACCCCCGGGCGACCGAGGCGGCCCAGGCGCCGCCGGACCCGGTCGCGGCCGCGCTGGACTCCGAGGACCTCGACCGGCTCCAGGCGGTGGTCGATCTGGCGGCCACGCCGCTTGGACAGCACCGGGTGTTGAGCAAGATCATCGCCCTGGCTTACCGGCAGCGCGAAGACCCGTCGTTGCGCGCCGTCCTGCTGGAAAACGGCCGGCGCTATATCGCGCTTTTTCCGGAGCTGTTCCCCGCGCTGAAGGCCGAATTGGGCGAAAACGTGCACCAGATTCCGGTCTTCAAGCAGATGGCCATCGCCCTGGGTGAAGACGGCGACTACGGTGGGGCCGTGGCCGTCTGCCGCACCGCGCTGGACTACGACATGGATGACGGCACCCGAACCGGGTTTGAGGGGCGGATCGCGCGCCTCCAGAAAAAAGCGGGAGACACCGGTTAGTGCCCCCTCGAAAACATGGGTTTTTATCCAAAAAGCCGTTCGGAAGACCTCATCCAACACGGCGTTCCAAATACCAAGCGTAATGGTATGCTATTTCTGGCGTTTGGAGCCAATCGAGTTCTGAAAATGGTTTTTTGAGTGCCATGCAGCGCGCGCTAATTTCAGGGGGTGCCTATGATATCCAAGAAAGGCAGTATCGAAGAGTTCGTCGAGGCCGTTAAGAGAAAAGAATCTCAAGAAGTTATTGAACTGGCCGATCAGGAAGC
>JAJDNY010000081.1 GCA_022340425.1 Desulfobacteraceae bacterium
CTGCCCAAAGAGGCGGCGGCGCTGCTGCTGATCGAGGTCGACGGCCACCCCGCCCAGGTGCAGGATGATGCCGCCAAGGTCGAGGCCATCTGCCGCCGCAAGGGCGCCGCCGATATCCGGGTGGCGCAAAGCGCGGCGGAACGCGACAAGGTCTGGGCCGCCCGCCGAACGGCGCTCTCGGCGCTTGCCAAACTCCGTCCGACCCTGGTGCTGGAGGACGCCACGGTCCCCCGCAGTCAGATCCCCGCGATGGTCAGGGCCATTCAGTCCATCAGCGCCCGCTACGGCATTGCCATCGGCACCTTCGGGCATGCCGGTGACGGCAACCTGCACCCCACGATCCTTACCGACCGCCGCGACAAGGCCGAGTGGCAAAAGGTGGAGGCCGCCATCGCGGACATTTTCGACCGGGCCCTGGCCCTGGGCGGCACCCTCTCCGGCGAGCACGGTACCGGCATCGCCAAGTCGTGTTTTCTGGAAAAGGAGACCAGCCCGGCGACGATCCTGTATTCCAAGAGGGTCAAGGCCGCCCTGGACCCTCACAACATCCTCAACCCGGGCAAGATCATCGGAGGCTGACCATGGCCAGCATGCAGGAACTCGTCCGCTTGATGAAAAGGCTGGAGGATCAGCTGGTGGTGTGCATGCGCTGCGGCATGTGCCAGGCGGTCTGCCCGGTGTTTTCCCAGACCGGGCGCGAGGCGGACGTGGCGCGCGGCAAGCTCGCGCTGCTCGATGGGCTGTTGCAGGAGATGTTCCAAGACCCCCGGGGGGTGTACGAACGCCTCAACCGCTGCCTGCTCTGCGGCTCCTGTGCGGCCAACTGCCCCAGCGGGGTCAGCGTGACGGAGATTTTTCTGCAGGCCCGGGCGATTTTGACGGGCTTCATGGGGTTGCCGCCGGCCAAGAAAGCGGTTTTACGGGGGATGCTGGCCCACCCCGAGCTGTTCGACAACCTGATGGCCTGGGGCGCCAGATTTCAGAATATCTTCACCCGCGAGGTCAACGATGTGATCGGCACCTCCTGTGCGCGGATCACGACCCCGCTGATCGGGGACCGGCATTTCCGGGGCCTGGCCCCGAAGCCCTTCCACCACCTGCAGCCCGGACTGGACAGTGCGCCGCAAAGGGGGCGCCCGCGGGTGGCCTTTTTCGTCGGCTGCCTGCTGGACAAATTCTTTCCCGATATCGCCCGGGCAGCCGTGGAGGTTCTGCGGTTTCACGGGGTCGGCGTCTTTATGCCGTCCGGGCAGGCCTGCTGCGGGATTCCGGCGCTTTCCGCCGGGGACACCCAGACCTTCGGGCGGCTGGTGCGGCACAATCTTGCCCTTTTCGAGGCCCGCCGTTGGGATTGCCTGGTCACCGCCTGCGCTACCTGTACCGCCACGATCCGCAAACTGTGGCCGGTGATGCTGCGGGAAGAGACGGCCGCCCTGCGGGCCCGGGCCGAAAAAATGGCCGCCAAAGCCTTGGACATCAATCAGCTCCTGGTGGATGAGGTCGGGTTGCCGGCGCGCGAACGGCGCAAGGGCGGCGACCCCGTGGCGGTGACCTACCACGACCCCTGCCACCTCAAGAAATCCCTGGGCGTCGCCGCTCAGCCGCGGGCGGTGCTCGCGGCCAACCCGGATTACCGCCTGGTGGAAATGCCCGAGGCCGACACCTGCTGCGGCATGGGCGGCAGCTTCAACTTGCAGTACTACGATTTGTCCGCCGCCATCGGGCAGCGCAAACGCGACAACGTTCAGGCCTCCGGCGCGGCGGTCGTGGCCACGGGCTGTCCGGCCTGCATGCTGCAGCTCTCCGACGCCCTTTCACGCGCCGGGGACCGCGTGGCGGTCCGGCACCCGCTGGAACTGTATGCCGAATCCCTGGGAACGAAGACATGACACTCTCCTTGAAACCGATCACGCCCAAGCGCATTTCCGACCAGGTTTTTGAGCAGTTGCGGGAGCTTATTTTCCGGGGCAAACTCAATCCCGGCGATCAGCTGATGCCCGAGCGTGAATTGGCCGAGGCCCTGAACGTCAGCCGCACCACGGTCCGCAACGCCATCAACAAGCTGGTGGTGCTGGGGCTGTTGGAGCACCGCCAGGGTCAGGGGACCTTTGTGCGCCGCCAGGATGCCGCGGCCCAAAACGTCGTCGCGATGGCGATGGAAAGCCAGGGGGCTTCTGTTCAGGATCTGCTGGAAGTACGCATGGGGCTGGAGTGCAACGCGGCCGCCCTGGCCGCCCGGCGCGCCGACGAGAAGGACGTCCAGTTTCTTGAAAGCAGCCTCAAGGAGATGACCCGCGCCATTCGTTCCGGGCGGCTGGGCACCCAGGCCGACACCTCGTTTCACATGGCCGTCGCCTATGCCACCAAAAATCCCCTGCAGATTTACATCATGCGCAATTTCTATGATTTTCTCTTCGTGGGGATCAGGGAGAGCCTCAGGCAGCTCTACGAGGTTCCGGGCAACCTCGATCTGATTGTGGCGCAGCACACCGCCATCTCCGATGCCATTCGGGCTCACGATGAACAGGCCGCACTGGAGGCCATGAGGCGGCACATTACCTTCGTCGTCAACTTCTTCAAAAGCCGCTAGGCAGGGATTCCCAGGCCCGTTTTGCCCGCCGGCGGCTGCATCGCCGGCGCCGTGCCGGGCTGTGGGCGACCGCGCGGCGCTTTAAAAATGGGTTGACAATCCCCCGCTCT
Source organism: Desulfobacteraceae bacterium (assembly GCA_022340425.1). NCBI lineage: Bacteria > Pseudomonadati > Thermodesulfobacteriota > Desulfobacteria > Desulfobacterales > Desulfobacteraceae > Desulfobacteraceae bacterium. The sequence continues at coordinate 2,701 of JAJDNY010000081.1, forward strand.
CTTCAAATAATCAACGCCTGAAGTGCCAAGCTCCGTTCGTTTCTGCAGCGGGCGCGGGCGGACCCTTCCGCTTTTCCAAACCCCACAATCCCGGCAAGAGGTGGCCATGCGAATCGTTGACCTGCGCTCCGACACCCTCACCCGCCCCACGGCGGCCATGCGCGCGGCCATGGCCGCCGCCGAGGTGGGCGACGACGTTTACGGCGAGGACCCCACTGTGAGGCGCCTGGAGGAAATGGCGGCGGAACTTACCGGCAAGGCCGCGGCGCTGTTCGTCGCCAGCGGCACCATGGCCAACCTGGTGAGCCAGTTGAGTCACTGCGGCCGGGGCGACGAGGTGATCCTGGGGGACCAGTCCCACGTCTTCTACTATGAGCAGGGCGGGTGTGCGGCCGTCGGCGGGATCCACCCGCGCACGGTGCCCAACCAGCCCGACGGCACCCTGGATCTGGCGGCGGTCGAAGCGGCCGTCCGCGGCGAGGACATCCACTTCCCGGCCAGCCGGCTGCTGATTTTGGAAAATACCCACAACCGCTGCAGCGGCGCCCCCCTGGGCGTCGCCTACATGCAGCAGGCGGGGGCGCTCGCCCGGCGCTGTGGGCTGAAGCTGCACGTCGACGGCGCGCGCCTGTTCAACGCCGCCGTGGCGCTGGGCGAGTCGGCGGCCGCCCTGGCGGGGCCGGCCGATTCGGTCTCATTCTGTCTCAGCAAGGGGCTGGCGGCCCCGGTGGGTTCCCTGGTCTGCGGTTCGGCGGCCTTCATCGCCCGGGCGCGCCGGATGCGCAAACAGGTCGGCGGCGGGATGCGCCAGGCCGGCGTGTTGGCGGCCGCCGGGATCGTGGCCCTGGAGGAGATGGTGGCGCGGCTGGCCGAAGACCACCACAATGCCCGTCATTTGGCGCGGCGGCTGGCGGCCACCGACGGCCTGAGACTGGATCCCGACCGGGTATACACCAATATCGTTTTTTTCGATGTGGTTCACCCGGCCCTGAGCGCACCGGCGTTGGCCGCCAAACTCGGCGCCCGGGGGGTCCGTGTCCTGGCGCTGGGGCCGCGGTCCCTGCGGGCGGTCACCCATTACCAGGTCACGGCCGATGACACCGATTGGGCGGTGGACACCATCCGCTCCGTGCTGGAGGCTGGCTGACATGCGGGTCATGTTCTGGTACTGCGGGCGCTTCGGCTGGCGGCCGGCCCTCAAAACTCTGGAGGATGCGCCGGCGGCCGAGGCGGCCGAAGAGCGGGATGTGGTGGTGGCCTTCGTTCATGTGGAGCCCCAGGACACGGACCCCGGCAGCCCGGCTGAAACCAAGCTGGTCAAAAACGCCAAGTGGGTGGCGCGCAAGTGGGAGATACAGCGGGTCGTGCTGCACTCCTTCACCCACCTGGGGGAGGCCAAGGCCCCGCCGGAAGCCGCGCGGCAGCTCTTGACGCGCGCCGCAGAACGTCTGAACGGCGCCGGCTACACCACCCTCCAGACCCCCTACGGGTATTTTCTGGACCTGGAAATTGCGGCCAAAGGACATCCCCTGGCCCGGATCTACAAGGCCTTCTGATCTCATCTTTTTTTGGGCTGTTCACATCATGGCCTTGAGCGCTTCCCAGATGGCGGCCACCGCCCGGGTGGCCGCGGCCTCGGGGGCGTATTCGACCACCGTCTGGCCGTTTACCATGGCGTGGGTGAAAACCGGGTCGAAGGGGACCGTTCCCAGGAAGGCCATGCCCCTGTCGTGGGCATAGGCCGCGATCTCGTCGCTGGCCGCCGGGTTGAGGTCGGCCTTGTTGATGCAGAGCATCGGGCGCACCTTGAAATGATCGGCCAGTTGCACGACCCGCTGCATGTCATGCCGCCCCGAAACCGTCGGTTCGGTGACGATCAGGACGGCGCTGGCGCCGCCGATGGCGGCGATCACCGGGCAGCCGACCCCCGGCGGGCCGTCGGTCAAAAGCAGCGTGAGCCCTCTCTTTTCGGCCAGCTGGCGGGCCTCCCGGCGCACCAGGGAGACCAGCTTGCCCGAGTTTTCCTCGGCGATATGCAGCTGGGCGTGCACCATCGGGCCGAAGCGGGTTTCGGAGAGGTACCATTCGCCGCAGGTGTTGAGCGGGAAATCGATCGCCTTCTCCGGGCAGAAATGGACGCACACCCCGCATCCCTCGCAGTCGATGGGCTTGACCCTGAAATCCTCATCGATGGCGTCAAAGCGGCACATCTCACGGCAGGTGCCGCAGGCCGTGCAGCGCTCCGGGTCGATCAGCGCCGTGCGGCCGGAGACGAAGTCGTGGCGCTCGCGCACCTCGGGGTTCATGATCAGGTGCAGGTCGGCTGCATCCACATCGGCGTCGCACAGGACCTTGTTCTCGGCCAGGGCGGCGAAGGCCGCCACCAGGCTGGTCTTTCCGGTGCCGCCCTTGCCGCTGATGATAATCAGTTCTTTCATTCCGATTTCGCCCCCGTATTTCTGACGATGGCCGCGATGGCCTCGAAGAGTTTCACAAATTTGGGTTTCCACTCCGGCAGCGCCGTCACCACAAGCTCGCCGCGGGAATAGGCCTCGGCGATCCGCCGGTCGAACGGGATTTCCATCAGAATGGGCACCCCCTCCTGGCGGGCATAATTGCCGACCGCGTCATCGCCGATGTCGGCGCGGTTGATCACCAGGCCGCAGGGCAGCCCCAAGGCGCGCACGGCGCCCACCGCAAGCTTGAGATCGTGCAGGCCGAAAGGGGTGGGCTCGGTCACCAGCAGCACGAAATCGGTGCCTTTCATGGCCGCGATGACCGGGCAGGAGGTCCCCGGCGGCGCGTCGATGATGGTCAGGCCGTCCGGACGCGTGCGGGCCCGCACGGCCTTGATCAGCGGGGGGGACATGGCCTCGCCGATGCGCAGGCGGCCGTGGACGAAGTCGACGCCGTGGCTGTGCCCGCTTTCGATAACCCCCAGTTCGCGGCCGGTTTCGGTGATCGCATCCACAGGGCAGACCGCCATGCAGCCACCGCAGCTGTGGCAGAGCTCGTGAAAGGGCAACACGGTTTCCCCCACGACCACGATCGCCTTGAATGCGCAAATCTCGCCGCACTGGCCGCAAAAGGTGCATTTGTCTTCATCCACCACCGGCACCGGGGTGGTCACCGTATCGGTGGCGGTCAGGGTGGGGTGCAGAAAGAGGTGGGCGTTGGGCTCCTCCACATCGCAGTCCAGTAGCTGGACGCCGTTGCCGAGGGCCACGGCCAGGTTGGTGGCGACGGTGGTTTTGCCGGTTCCGCCTTTTCCGCTGGCAATACTGATGATCATGTCGGGATGCTCCCTAACAGGTTGATGGTTTCGGGCGCAGGCGCCCGCAGCTTGTCGATGTGCGCTCAGGGGAGGCCGCCGCTGCGGGGCTGCCGGCCGCGGCTGCCGGGCAGCCAGAACCTTGGGCGGTTCAGTGTTCCCCGCAGAAAGGCCTGGAGCACATCCCCTGCCGGCCCGGATATCCCCTGGATGATGGTCAGCCCGGGTTCGGCCGCCAGCAGGCGCGCAAAGGCGCGCGACACCGCCCCGCAGATCAGGACATCCGCCTTGAGGCGCCAGATCCGAAAGCAGCGCCGGGAGAGGTCCGCTTCGTCCAGAAACACCTCGCAGCGGGAAGTGACGACCTTGTCTTGAGCTTCCACCAGCAGCAGGCGCCGGGCGGTGTCCAGCAGCGGGGAGACCTTCTCCTCCCAGACGGGGATGATGATCCTCAACTGCCGCCCGGGGTCACCGGATCTGAAGGGCGGTTCGGGCTGCATGACCTCTCCGTGCCATGGTTCCAGGGGCGTCCGGGTCCTGTGGTGTAGAAAGCGCAACCCGGCCGGTCTGTGGCTGTGTGACAGGCGAAAAAGCCCCCCGCTGTCCACGGTTTCAGCCAGCACATGCCGTGCCATGCCGGAAGAGGGTCTCAATTATTTACAACTATACCAGAATCCAGTCAAAAATAGTCTGGTGCCGGAGGGGTGGGCGGTTTGGCAGGCTTGTGGTGTTGCATGGGCGCAATTGACTCCGGGTCCGACGGATTTGCGCTTGCGCAACAATGTGGCGGCAACCCCGCCCCGGCCTCCGCTTCGGCCCGCGGGATGCTGACGGCGCGCCGGCCGGGCCTCAGGGCGGAGGGACGCAGGCCTCGAGGAAGGCCCTGAGGCGGCCGATCAGCGCCTCCGGGTTTTCCAGGGCCAGCATGTGCCCGGCGTTCGGGATCAGCGCCATCTGTGCTCCCGGAATGTGGTCCCGCAGATACGCCCCGTATTTGGGCGGGGTCAGGAGGTCGGCGCTGCCGGTGACCACCAGGGTCGGGACGCTGACGGCGCCCAGCCGGCCCATGATGTCGAACCGGTTGCAGGCGCTGTAATCGCCGTGGGTGACGGCCGGCGGCGTCTGCTGCAGCCCCTGGCGGAAGCGGCCAACGAGCGCCGCCGCGGCCTGGGGGCCGAAGGCCAACTGGCAGATGCGCTCCACGGCGGCGTCATGGTCGCAGAGCAGGCCGTCGCGAATTGCCGGGTCGACCTTCAGGCGGGCGCCGGTGCCCACCAGGACGATGGCGGCCAGCCAATCGGGTGCGCGCAGGGCAAGATCCAGGACGATCGCCCCGCCCAGGGAGTGGCCCATCAGAACGACGTTATTAAGAGCCAGGCGTTCGACAAAGGCGGTGACGACATCCGCATAGTCCGAGACCCGGCTGCGGCCGCTGCCGGTGGAGCGCCCGTGGCCGGGAAGGTCGGGCGTGAACACAGCCGCAGCGGGCAGGTGCCGCAGCCCATCAGGCCAGCTGCGATGGTCGGCGCCGGAGCCGTGGATCGGCAGCAGGACGCGGCGGCCGCTGGCGGGGCTGTGGTCGTAAAAAATTTTCTCCGTTCCCAGTTGGGTGTATGGCATAAGGCCTCCTGGCGCCGGGGTGTGAAAGAGCGGATTCAGGCGAGGCAATCAAGGTCAATGCACCAGGGGCTGGCACTCGCCCCTCAGTTGCGGTGGCGGCCGTCCTGGGAGGGCAGCCTGACCTTCAGCCGTTTGATCCGGCGCCACAGGGTCGAGGGGTGGATGCCCAGCTGAGCCGCGGTCAGCTTGCGGTTCCAGTTGTTTTTCTTCAGTTCGGCGTAGATGAAACTGCGGCTGAGTTCGTTGAACGATGCCCGGCTGGCGTGGCTGGCACCGGCTGCACGCGGCGCCGCGGGCAGATCCTGCGGCTGGAAGTGGCGGGGTAAGTGTTCGATTCCGATCCGGCTGTTTTTACAGACCACCGTGGCGTATTCGACGATATTTTCCAGTTCGCGGACATTGCCCGGAAAATCGTGGGCCATCAAGAGCGGCATCACCTCCGGGGCGACCCCCTGGATCTCCTTGCCGTTGAGATGGCTGTATTTGCGGAGGAAGTGGGCCACCAGCAACGGGATGTCCTCCTTGCGCGCCCGCAGCGGCGGAAGGGTCATTTTGATCACGTTGATGCGGTAGAAAAGGTCCTGGCGGAAGCGGCCCTCGGCGACGAGTTCCTCCAGGTTGTGGTTGGTGGCGGTGACGATGCGCACATCGGCGGTCTCCGAACGGGTGCTGCCAAGCGGCTCGTAGCGTCGGTCCTGGAGCACCCGCAGCAGCCGGACCTGCAGCATCGGGGATATGTCTCCGATTTCATCCAGAAAGAGGGTTCCGCCGGCGGCGCGCGCCAGGCGCCCCGGTTTGTCCTTGCGGGCGTCGGTGAAGGCCCCGGCCTTGTAGCCGAAAAGCTCGGATTCCAGCAGACTGTCGGGCAGCGCGGCGCAGTTGACCGTGATCATGGGGCCGTTGCGCCGCGGGCTGAGGGAATGGATGGCCTTGGCGAAGAGTTCCTTGCCGGTGCCGCTTTCGCCCTCCAGCAGGACCGAGGCGTTGCTCTCCGCGATCTGCTCCAGCATGGCGAAAAGCGCCTGCATCTCCCGGTTTTTGCTGATGATGTCCAAAAACGTGTGGGATCCGGCCAGTTCCTTGCGCAGCTCCTCCACCACGCTGAGGTCCCGGAAGGTTTCGACACCGCCGATGATCTCTCCGTTTTTGTTGCGCAGCAGCGCGGTGGAGATGCTGATTGGGACCCGGTCGCCCGCCACGTTGACGATGAAAATCGACTGGTTGACCAGCGGGCGGCCGGTTTCCATGGTTTCCCGCAGTGCACAGCGCTGCTCGCAGATGCTGGCGCGAAAAACCTCCCAGCAGTGGCGGTTGATGGCCTCGGCGCGGCTGATGCCGGTGATCTGCTCGGCTGCCCGGTTGAACGATGTGATCCGCCATTGCTTGTCGACCGTGAATACGCCGTCGGCAATGCTGTCGAGAATGATTTGGGTTTGCTGCTCCAACGAAGAGGGCATGGGCAATTTCTTGGGTTGAAAAGGTCGGTCGCGCCCGGAGCCGCATCCAAACCTGGGCTTCGGCTGGGACCTGGCGCCAGACCGGACAACGGTGGATGCGCTTTTGCACCTGTTAGGTTAAATGTCCGCCCGGGGTTTGTCAATCGCGCCCCCCCGTTCTGCGGCCTGCGCCAGAAAAGCCGCGATCTGGGGATAGAGTTGCGGCAGTTCGGTGGGCGTGGTCCAGATGATCGTCGGGTCGGCCGCAAACCAGGTCATCTGACGTTTGGCGTAGCGACGGGTGTCGCGCTTGAGGGTGCGCAGCGTCTCTGCCAGCGACAGCGTGCCGTTGAGATGGGCGATCATGTGCCGGTAGCCCAAAGACTGCAGGGGTTTCAGGCCCGGGTCGAAGCCCATCTGCAGCAGCCCGGCCACCTCGGCCAGCAACCCCTCGGCCAGCATGGCCTCCACCCGCCGGTTGATGCGCTCATAGAGCTGGCTGCGCTCCAGCCGCAGACCGATTTTGATGGTCCGAAAGGGGCTTGCGGCAAACCGGTGGCGGGCGTGGAAGTCCGAAATGGGGCGGCCGGTGGCCTCGAAAATTTCCAGCGCCCGAACGATGCGAACGCTGTCGTTGGGATGAATCCGGCGTGCGGCCGCGGGGTCGCAGGCCGCCAGACGCTGGTGCAGGGCCGCGCCGCCGCCCGCGGCGGCTTCCTGCTGCAGCCGCCGGCGGGTCGCACGGCAGGCCGCCGGCGGCTCAAAAAGCCCGTGAAGCAGGGCCTTGATATAGAGGCCCGTGCCGCCGACCACAAAGGGCACCTTGCCCGCCGCTGAAAGCCTTCGGATCACGGCGCCGGCCATCTCCGCAAACCGGCGGGCGTCAAAGGCCGCATCGGGCTCCAGAATATCCACCAGGTGGTGGGGTACCGCGTCCCGCTCCGCCCGGGTCGGCTTGGCGCTGCCGATGTCCAGCCGGCGGTAGATCTGAACCGAGTCGGACCCGATAATTTCGCCGTTGAAGTGCTTCGCGGCGGCTATCGCCGCGCCGGTTTTGCCGACCCCGGTGGGGCCGCAAATGACCACGATCGCGGGCCGGGGGTCAGATGTCTGCATGCGCTGGCCTCTGCTGACGAATGGTGCGCGCGGTCGAAACCGGGGGGCATGGCGCTCGAGAAAAAAATCATCAAATTTTTACAACCGCAAAAACCGTTCGTCCATTGAAAACCCTGTGGTCATTTCTAAAACCTGGATTGTGCTTGACAAAAAAGTTTCAGATCAATAATTAAAAACTTTGGCCCCGCACTAACAGAAACGCCAACTGGGTCGCAACCGCCCGCCCTTCGGGCCGCTGTCTGAAGCGGCCGGTGTCCGCGCTCAATTATCTCAGGAGACAGGTATCATGTCAAAAGATGTCGTCGGTTCGGTGATGGTCGTCGGTGGCGGAATCGCCGGAATGCAGTCGGCCCTGGACCTCGCCGATTCCGGGTATTACGTTCACCTGGTTGAAAAAAGCCCGTCCATCGGCGGGGCCATGGCCCAGCTGGACAAGACCTTTCCCACCAATGACTGTGCAATGTGAATTATCTCCCCGAAACTGGTCGAGGTCGGCCGGCATCTGAACATCGAGTTGCACACCCTTTCGGAAATCGCGGAAGTTACTGGTACGGCGGGGAATTTCAACATCACCCTGAACACGGGCGCCCGCTATATCGATCTTAAAAAATGCACCGGTTGCGGCGACTGCGCCGAGGTCTGCCCGGTGAGTCTGCCGAGTGTCTTCGAACAGGGGCTGGGCGCCCGCAAGGCCACCTACCGGCCTTACGCCCAGGCGGTTCCGGGGGCTTATGCGATCACCAAAAAGGACCGATCCCCCTGCACCAACGGTTGCCCCAACCATGTCAACGCCCATGCCTACGTGTCCCTGGTGGCCCAGCAGAAATACCCCGAGGCGCTGGCGGTCATTCAGCGCACCCTACCGCTGCCGGGAGTGATCGGCCGGGTCTGTCCGCACCCCTGCGAAGACGCCTGCCGGCGCCAGGAGGTCGATGCGCCGATCTCCATCTGCACCCTCAAGCGCTTCGTGGCCGATCAGGTGGATGTGGAGGAATCCCCGCTGCCGGAGATCACCCCGCGCAAGGAGAAGGTCGCCATCATCGGCGCCGGTCCGGCGGGTTTGACGGCCGCCCATTTTCTGGCCCTGGACGGTTTTCAGGTCACGATTTTCGAGGCCCTGCCGGTGGGCGGCGGGATGCTGCGGGTGGGGATCCCCGATTACCGGCTGCCGCCTACGGTGCTTGAAAAGGAAATCGCTGCGATCACCCGCCTGGGGGTCGAGATACGTTACAACACCGCCCTGGGGCGCGATATCACCCTCGACAGCCTCACCGCCGATGGCTTCCAGGCGGTTTATATCGCCGTGGGGGCCCACGCCAGCATGAAGCTCAACATCCCCGATGAAGACGCCGAGGGGGTGGTCACCGGCGTGCGCTTCCTGCGGGAGGCGGCGCTCTACGAGCGCAAGACGGTCGCGGGGCACGTGGTGATCGTGGGCGGCGGCGATGTGGCGATCGATGCGGCCCGTTCGGCACTGCGGATGGGGGCCGAGAAGGTCAGCATCCTCTATCGCCGGACGCGGACGGAGATGCCCGCGCGCAACGAGGAGGTCGAAGACGCCCTGGAGGAGGGCGTGGCGATCGATTTTCTGCTGGCCCCGGTCAAGGTGGTGGTGGAAAACGGGAAGGTCGCCGGGCTGGAGTGCGTGCGCATGGAGCTTGGCGAGCCGGACAAAAGCGGCCGGCGCCGGCCGGTGCCGGTTGCGGGCAGCGAGTTCGTGGTGGCTTGCGATACGATCATCCCGGCCATCGGGCAGCGGGTCAATCCCGGTTTTCTGGAAGGCTCAAGCGGCGTCGAGCTGACCTCGTGGGGGACCATTGTGGCCGATCCGATCACCTGCGAAACCACCCGCAAGGGGGTTTTCGCCGGCGGCGACGCCCAGTCGGGGCCCTGGATCGCCATCGGCGCGGTGGCCGCCGGGCGCGAGGCGGCGGTTTCCATCGCCCGTTATATCGATGGTGCGGACCTCGCTGCCGGCCGCGAGCCGTTGGAGGCGCCCCAGCGGGACTTCAACCCGATACCCGAGAGCATTGCGCGGCAGCCCCGGGCGCACATGGAGCGCATCCCGATGGCGGCCCGATTGGCCGGCTTCGAAGAGGTGGAAAAAGGCTTCACCGAAGAGCAGGCCGTGACCGAGGCCGCCAAGTGCCTCAACTGCATGGTCTGCTGCGAGTGTTTCGAGTGCGTCAAGGTCTGCGGTGCGGGCGCCCTGACACTGGACACCCACGCCCAGCAGCGGCGAAGCGAAAGTCTGGACGTGGGGGCGATCGTGCTGGCGCCCGGTTTCAAACCCTACGATCCGTCGCGGCTGGACTTTTACGGCTACGACAGCCTGCCCAACGTCGTCACCGCGATGCAGTACGAGCGCATCCTGTCGGCCTCCGGGCCTTTCGGCGGGCATCTGGTGCGGCCCTCGGACCACAAGGAGCCCAAAAAGATCGCCTGGTTCCAGTGTGTCGGCTCCCGTGACCAGAACCGCTGCAACAACAGCTACTGCTCCTCGGTGTGCTGCATGTACGCCATCAAGGAGGCGGTGATTTCCAAGGAGCACGCCGGCGACGATCTGGAATGCAGCATTTTCTTCATGGACATGCGAACCTTCGGCAAGGACTTCGAGCGCTACTACGAGGGGGCCAAAAAGGACCACGGCATCCGCTTCGTGCGCTCCCGGGTGCACACCATCCGGCCCCTGCCCGGCAGCGACGACCTGGAAATCCGCTACGTGACCGAAAGCGGCGAAATGGTCGAAGAGGTCTTCGACATGATCGTCCTCTCCGTCGGGCTGGAAACCCCGCCGGAGCTGGTCGAACTGGCCCGATCGCTGGACGTTGAGCTGACCCCGGGAAATTTCTGCCAGACCAGCAGCTTCGCGCCGGTGGCCACCTCGCGGCCGGGGGTCTTCGTTTGCGGCGCCTTCCAGGGCCCCAAGGACATCCCCCAGTCGGTGGTGGACGCCAGCGCCGCGGCCACCGCCGCAGGCGAGATGCTCAGTCCGGCGCGCAATACCCTGACCCGGGTGCCGGAGATCGTGCCGGAAACCAATGTGGTCGGCGAGCGCCCCCGGATCGGCGTTTTCGTCTGCAACTGTGGCATCAACATTTCCGGGGTGGTGGACGTACCTGCGGTGCGGGATTATGCCGCCGCCCTGCCCTATGTCGAGTTCGTGACCGACAATCTCTACTCCTGCTCCCAGGACACCCAGGACAAAATGACCGAGACCATCCGGGAGCACGACCTGAACCGCATCGTCGTGGCGGCCTGCACCCCCAAGACCCATGAGCCGCTCTTTCAGGAAACCTTGATCAATGCGGGCCTGAACCGCTACCTTTTCGAGATGGTCAACATCCGCAACCAGGATTCGTGGGTCCACAAGAACAACCCCGAAATCGCCACCGAGAAGGCCAAGGACCTGGTGCGCATGGCGGTGGCCAAGGTGGCCCTGAAAGAGCCGCTGCAGGAAACGGAGCTCAACATCAACCAGGCGGCGATGGTGGTCGGCGGCGGCATCGCCGGCATGACCGCCGCCCTGAGTCTGGCCCGCCAGGGGTACGAAACCCATCTGGTGGAAAAATCGGACCGGCTCGGCGGACAGGCCCTGAGCCTCTACCGAACCTGGAAGGGGGAGGACATCCAGGGGCGGGTGGCCGAATTGATCCAGGCGGTGGAGGCCCAAGAGAACATCCGGCTGCACCTGAAGTCGCACCTGGCGGGCCTTGAAGGGTTTGTGGGGAACTTCAAATCCACCCTCGCCGCGGGCGATGATCAGCAGGTGGTCGAACACGGCGTTGCGGTGGTCGCCACCGGCGGGGCCGAACACAAGCCGGCGGAGTATCTCTACGGCCAGGACCCACGGGTCAAGACCAGCCTGGAGGTCGACCGCATGTTGATCGCCGACGACCCGGCCCTGAAAGCGGTGGGGTCGGCGGTCTTCATCCAGTGCGTGGGCTCGCGCGAACCCGAGCGGCCCTACTGCTCCCGGGTGTGCTGCACGCACGCGCTTGAATCCGCCCTGGAACTCAAGCGCCGCAGCCCCGAGGCCGGCATCTACATTCTCTACCGCGATATCCGGACCTACGGCGAGCGGGAGGCGATTTACAAGAAGGCCCGCGAGGCCGGCGTTGTCTTCATTCGCTACAGCCTGGACCGCAAGCCCGAGGTGACGGTGGCAGACGGGCAGCTCATCGTGCGGGTGACCGACCATGTGCTGGGGCTGCCGCTGGCGATCGATGCCGACCTGGTCCATCTGGCGACGGCCATCTTGCCCTCCCGCGACGAGCAACTGGCCCAGTTCTTCAAGGTGCCGCTGAACGCCGACGGGTTTTTCGTGGAGCGCCACGCCAAGCTGGGGCCCTCGGAGTTCGCCACCGACGGCGTTTTCCTCTGCGGCCTGGCGCACTACCCCAAGTCGATCGACGAATCGGTGGTTCAGGGGCAGGCTGCGGCATCACGGGCGGTGACCCTCCTGGCGCGCGAAAAGATCCACACCAGCGGCGAGGTCGCCTCGGTGCAGCAGGCCATCTGCAGCAGCTGCGGGGTCTGCGTGTCCATCTGCCCTTACTCGGCGCCGTCTTTTACCGAGAAGGGGATGTTCGCCGGCAAGGCCCAGATCAACCCGGCGCTTTGCAAGGGCTGCGGCCTGTGCGTGGCCTCCTGCCGGTCGGGCGCCATCCGCCTGCGGGGCTTTGACAACGACCAGATCTTTGCCATGATCGAGGCCATCTAACCAACGGTGCCGGCCGTCGTGGCGGCCGGCACCGTTCGCACTTAAATAAAGGAGCGTGTCCAATGTCGGAGTGGGAACCCAAAATCGTTGCTTTTCTCTGCAACTGGTGCAGCTACGGCGCTGCCGACCTGGCCGGCGTCAGCCGGATGCAGTATCCCCCCAACATCCGGGTGATCCGGATTCCCTGTACGGGTCGCATGAGTCCCAAGTTCGCCCTGGCGGCGCTGCGCCAGGGGGCTGACGGCGTCTGGGTTTCGGGGTGACATCCCGGCGACTGCCATTACCTGGAAGGTAATTACTACGCCCGTCGGAAATACGAGTTGTTTCGAAATCTCATGGCCCACATGGGGGTTGAGCCGGACCGGATTCAGCTCTCGTGGGTATCCTCGGCCGAGTCCAACAAGTTTGTCGAGGTGGTCAAGGACGTGACCGCCAGCATCAAAGCGCTGGGCCCCAACCGGAACTTTGTCAAAACCGTGGCCAAGGTGGCTTAACATGACAGGATATACCGAAAAGATTAGAGAAATCGCCGCAAGGCTCCTGACCGAAAAGACGGTCGAGATGGTCATCGGTTTCCGCAAGGGAACCGTTCCCATGATGAATGAACCGTACTTCGTCAAAAACCCCATGGAAGCCGCCAACCTGGTGTGGGACAGCAACTGCGGCATCAACCTGACCAACTATCTCACCGACCGCAAGGAGAAGATCGCGGTGCTGGCCAAGGGCTGTGATTCGCGCAATATCGTCACCCACATCATCGAAAACAAGGTCAAACGCGAACAGCTCCACATCATCGGGGTGCCCTGCCAGGGGATGATCGATCGGCACGGGATCAGCGACCGGGTCGACGGGGAGATCCTCAAGGTGGTCGAATCCGGTGAGCGGGTGGTGGTCTCCGGCCGGGGCTTCGAACAAACCTTCGACAAGGCGGATGTGCTGCAGGCCAACTGCCGCCTCTGCATTCACCGCAACCCCGTGATTTACGACGAACTGGTCGCCGAACCGGTGCCGGAACAGCAGGATGTCGACCGCTACGTGGAGGAGCGCCGCATCGAGGCCATGGATGTCCAAGAGCGCTGGGCGTATTTCGATGAAATTTTGGCCACCTGCATCCGCTGTTACGCCTGCCGCAATGCCTGCCCGCTGTGCTACTGCCCCACCTGTTTCGTGGATGAATCCCGCCCCCAGTGGGTCGGCAAAAGCATCGACCCCATCGATACCCGGACCTTTCACTTCCTGCGGGCCTATCACTGCGCCGGGCGCTGCACCGATTGCGGCGCCTGCGAAAGGGCCTGTCCGATGGGCATCAACATGCGGGTCTTCACCAAAAAGCTGGAAAAAGACTGCTTCGAACTCTACGGTTGGGAGGCCGGGATGTCGCTTGACCAGCGTCCGCCGCTGGATACCTACAAGCTCGATGATCCCGAAATTTTCATAAAATAATTTGGCGGCAGCTGTCCCCGAGGGACGGGCGTCGCCCATAAGGGCAACCAAGATGACGTTTGTAAAAATCGACAAAAACGCGTGGGAGGCGGGGCTGGCGCGACTCGCTGCGGCATACCGCCTGTTCGGGCCGGTGAAGGAGGGCAATTTCCACGAGTTCAAGGCGCTTGAGGCCGGGCAACGGCCGGACATGGCCTACATCAACACCCGCCGTTCCCCCAAAGCCCTCATTTACCCGCAGTCGGAGAAAATGTTCGACTTCTCGCTGGACGAAACCCAGGCTGATCACCACATTTTGCGCGAAGCCGAGAAGGATTACGCCCCGTGCGCAGTGATCGGCATTCGCCCCTGCGATGCCGACGCCTTTCTGCTGGTGCGCAAAAACTTCGACACCCCCGAATACCGCGATCCCTATTGGGTCAAGGCCTATGAGGCCACCACTTTCGTCGGTCTGGCCTGCAGCGCTCCCTGCAGCACCTGCTTCTGCACCACGGCCGGCAGCGGCCCCTTTCATGAGGCCGGCCTGGATCTGCTGCTGGCCGACGAAGGCGGCACGTACCTGGCCAAGGTGCTGACTCCCAAGGGCGCGTCTCTGGTCGAGGCCGCCGGCTGGGGCGACGCAACCGATGCCCAGGCGGCCGAGAGCCGCCTTCAGGAGCTGCGCGCTGCGGCCGAGGAGCGGATTGTCTCGCGGGTGCCGACCGCCAAACTCAAAGACCAGAAAATCAATCCCCTCTTTGAGGCCCCGTTTTGGCAGGAGGTGGCCTTCTCCTGCATCAACTGCGGCACCTGCACCTACGTCTGTCCCACTTGCTGGTGCTTTGACATCCAGGACGAAGTCCATGGAAAAGAAGGCATCCGCTACCGCAACTGGGACAGCTGCATGTACCCGCTCTTCACCCACCACGGCTCCGGGCACAACCCGCGCAACCAGAAGACCCAACGGGTGCGTCAACGCTTCATGCACAAGCTGAAATACTACGTCGACAAGTATGGCGACGGCATTCAGTGCGTCGGCTGCGGGCGCTGCATCCGCCTGTGCCCGGTGAATATCGATATCCGCAGGGTATGCAACCTGATGAACCACTTCGACGCCACGGCCTGCGCCATACCGGCTGCGTGAGAAAAGGGGGTAGAGCGTGCGCAATCCATATCTGCCATACCCGGTCCGGATTGACGAGATCATTACCGAAACCGAAGACCGGAATCTGAAAACCTTCAAATTCGTCTTTCTAGACCCCGACGACGAGGGGCGCTTCGCCTACCGCGCCGGCCAGTTTGCCGAGCTCTCCATCCCGGGCAAAGGGGAAATCCCCATCGGGATCGCCTCCTCACCCACTGAAAAGGGGTTCGTCAAGTTCACCGTCAACAAGGTCGGCCTGGTGTCCTCCTTCCTGCACAACATGAAGGTCGGGGATATCATGGGGATTCGGGGGCCTTTGGGCAACAGCTATCCCTGGGAGGTGTTGGAGGGCAAAAACGTCGTGATCATCGGCGGCGGGTTCGCGTTCACCACCCTGCGCTCCTCCATCGTGTACATGCTGGAGCCGGACAATCGACCGAAGTTCAAAGACATCCACGTCATCTACGGTGCCCGCAACCCGGGCATGCTGCTCTATGGCGATGAGTTGGCCGCCTGGGAGCGGCGCGACGACATTCACATGCACATCACCGTGGACGGCACCGACGACCCCAACTGGAAATACAATACCGGCTTTGTGCCCACCATCACCGACCAGAAAGCCCCCCCGGCGGACCCCGATACCTATGCCATCATCTGCGGGCCGCCCATCATGATCAAGTTTACCCAGCCGGTGTTGGACAAACTCGGCTACGGCCACGACCAGATCATCATGTCGTTGGAAATGCGGATGAAGTGCGGCATCGGCATCTGCGGGCGCTGCAACATCGGCAAAGACTTTGTCTGCAAGGATGGGCCGGTTTTCACGCTGGCGCAGCTCAACGATATGCCCAAGGAGTATTAGCCTGCGGCCGCCGCGCAAGGGCTGCGGCGCAGACCCGGCCCAACGGCAAAAGAGCCGCAAGCCGGGCCGAAATGCCCCAGGCGGAGCGTTTTTCGTGTTGACAAGGCGGGTGCAATATTATAGGAAATCTTGACTAAATTCAGACGAGTTGAGGATAACCGGCGGAACGCCAGTAATTTGGAAATCAAAAGGAGGTTTTAAAAAATGGCAACAGTTGAATTCATGGGCAAATCTTTTGAAGTAGACGAAGACGGCTTCATCGGTAATTATCAAGACGGTAAATGCGACGAGTGGGTCCAGTACGTCAAGGCCCAGGAAGGCATTGAAGAGCTGAACGACGAACACAAGAAAGTCATCACCGTCCTTCAGGACTACTACGAGAAAAACGGCATCGCCCCGATGGTCCGCGTGCTCTCCAAGGTTACCGGCTTCAAACTGAAGCACATCTACGAGCTGTTCCCCTCAGGGCCGGGCAAGGGAGCCTGTAAAATGGCGGGTTTGCCCAAGCCGACGGGATGCGTCTAAGCCGATCGGGCTAAATTGATTCATCCGAAGTTGTTTTTGTGATCCAAAAGGCCCTTGTCTGCGTACAGGGCCTTTTTCTTTTGAAACCTCCGCGGCTTCGGCGGCTGAGAGCACGCGGGGGCCGAAACCGCCACCCCTTCAGCCGGAGTGGACGGTGGAAAATGGGCCTTTGCGACGGTCACCCCCCCGTCCTTCCGCGGCGCCAGAGAAGGCCGTCATGCTGCTATCGGTTCAATCCAATTCCCGCACCGAGTTCATCGACCTCACCCAGAAGCTTCAAGCCATGGTGGCGGAGACCGGCGTCAAGTCTGGGTTTTGCCTGCTCTTCGTCCCCCACACCACCGCGGCGGTGACCATCAACGAGAATGCCGATCCCAGCGTGCCGGCCGACATCCTCAAGGTTCTCAACCAGGTGATCCCGTGGCAGTCGGATTATCGCCACTTGGAAGGCAATTCAGCCGCGCATATCAAATCCACCCTGGTGGGTGCCTCTCAAACCGTGGCCATCGCCGAGGGCCGTCTGGTGCTGGGAACCTGGCAGGCGGTCTTTTTCTGCGAGTTTGACGGGCCGCGCCGGCGGCAACTGCATGTGCGGATCTGGGAAGGGGCCTTTACCGAATGAGCCGTGTCAAGATGGACGATACCGACAGGGCGATTTTAAACCGTATCCAGTCCGATTTTCCCTTGACTCTGCGGCCCTACGCGGCCATCGGGGAGGAGTTCGGGCTGAGCGAAGAAGAGGTTTTGCAGCGGCTGCGGCGCTTGAAAGCCAAGGGCATCATCCGGCGCATCGGGGGCAATTTTGTCCCGGACAAGTTGGGCTTCGTCAGCACCCTCTGTGCCGCCAGCGTGCCCGAAGACCAGGTGGCGGCCTTCAGCGTGGTGGTCAACGCCTATCCCGGGGTGACCCACAACTACCAGCGCGACAACCACTTCAACATCTGGTTCACTTTCATCGCCCCGTCCATGGACGAAATCACGTCAAACCTCTCTGAAATTTCACGCAAAACCGGCATCACCGGGATTCTCAACCTGCCGGCCACGCGCGTTTTCAAAATCAAGGCCCATTTCGATCTCTGAGGGCCCGCTGCGGCGGTTCGACCCGCCCCCATGCCCATGCCAAACGACCTTCGGATTGCAGCCGTGGTGTTTCACTCCCGGGCCGATTCACCGGCTGTCAATCTGGAGCGGACCGTCGCCTGGGCGCAAAAGGCGGCTGCCGCCGGTGCCGACCTGGTCTTTTTTCCGGAACTCAATATCACCGGCTACGACATCTCCCCAAACGCCCGCCCCCTGTCCGAGACGATTCCCGGGCCCACCAGCCGCAGCTTGGCGGAAGCGGCGGCGGCCTTCAAGATAACGCTTTTGGCCGGTTTGGTGGAAAGGGGCACGGCTGCAGGGCAGGCGTTTGCCACCCAACTCGTGGCCGTCCCCGGGGCCGCGGTGCAGGTCTATCGCAAACTGCATCTCCCGCCACCTGAGATCGGCCGCTACACGGCCGGGGAGCAGGTACCGCTTTTCACCACCAAAGGCTGGCAGTTCGGTGTTCAACTCTGTTACGATGCCCATTTCCCGGAGCTTTCGACCTGCATGGCGCTGGCGGGGGCTGACCTGATCCTGATGCCGCATGCCTCGCCCCGGGGATCCCCTGCGACCAAACTGGCCTCCTGGTGCCGCCACCTGCCGGCGCGCGCTTTCGACAACGGCGTTTTTGTGGCGGCCGTCAATCAGGTCGGGGCAAATGGGCGCGGGCTGCTCTTCCCGGGGCTGGCGGTGGCCATCGGACCCTCCGGCGCGATCCTGGCCCAAACCCTGAGCACCGAGGAGGCGATGCTGCGGGTGGATTTGAAGCGCAGCGACCTGGAAGACATCCGCGAACACCGCATGCGCTATTTTTTGGCCCGCCGGCGTGCGGATCTCTTCGGTCCGTTAATGCCCCCGGGGTGAGGGACGAAAAAAAAGCGGGCGGCGCTCCTGCGGGCTTTTGGCGCGAATCTGGCTTGGATGAAGGGAGAAAAGAGGATGCGACCTTTTCGTCAGCGTTTGCAGATCTGGGTTTTGGGCGCAAGCCTGCCCCTGATTTTTATCCTCTGGCGGCCTGCCATGGCCCAGGAGCCTTGCGAGGTGGCTCACCCCCTCGCCCCTGCCCAGGAACATTATCGCGGCCGCTGCCCCAACTGCGGCATGGCGCGCGCCATGTGGGCCAGGACCTGGGTTTCTTTTGAGAATTCAAACGGCCCCCAGAGCGTCTGCTCGCTGCACTGTCTGGCGGATCTGGCGCTCAAATCCGGCGAAAGCCCCCGGCGGGTGAGGGTCGCGCTCTACCTGGAGCCGAAAACGATGGTGCCTGCCGAGACGGCGGTTTTCGTGCTGGGCTCACGGGCCAAAGGGACGATGACCGCCAACAGCAAGCCGGCGTTTGCATCGGCCGCGGCGGCGCGCTCGTTCGCCGCCCGCTGCGGCGGCCAGTCGGTGGACTTCGCCGCGGCCCTGGCGGCCGCCACGGCCGATTTGCCGGCTGAAAACCGGGTGATCGGGGAGCGGCGGCTGGCAACCGGCAAAATCGTGTCACCGGTCGACGGCCAGGACGAATGTCCCGTCTGCCAGATGTTCCCGGCCCGCTACCCCCGTCATCAGTGTCAGGTGCTCGTCGCCGGGGGCCGCACCCGGCATTTCTGCTCGACCCAGTGCCTCTTCACCTTTCTGCAAAACCCAGGCGCCTATGGTCAAGCGGCGGCCGACGACCCCCTTTGGGCGTGGGTCAAGGACTACGAGAGCGGCGAGTGGATCAGCGCCGAAACCGCCTATTTTGTGGTCGGCAGCCGCGTTCTGGGGCCCATGGGGTTTGAGGCCCTGCCCTTTTCCCGCCGCGCGGACGCCGTTTCCTGCTCCCAAAAAAACGGCGGGCAGGTCCTGGGCTTCAAGGCGGTGCAGCCGGATCGGCTCACGCCGGAAAAGCCGGCGCAGTAAAGCGGTGGTCCTGCCGATTACCGGTCCGGCAGGGGAGGGGCGACAGGCCTGTAAACCAGTCGCAGCTCGCCGGTGGAGCGGGTGAAGGTCAGCCCGAGGGGCGGCAGGGTTGCTGTGAGGGGCCGGCCGAAGAGGAAATCCAGCTGATCGGGCTTGGCCTTGCCCTTTTCCACCAGAACCTCCCGCAGGCTGAGATCATAGCGGACCATGGCCATCAGGGCGGCGCTCGTGTCCGGATCCAGACCCCGGTTCCCGGCGGTTGCCAGCAGCCGCCGAATGCGGCCGTGGGATACCCGTTGGGAGTGGTGCAAGACCAATTCCCACAGACCGTCGACCCCGGCGATCAGATCGCGGCGGGTGAGGCGGTCGCGGGCATACATGGCCGTCAGTTGGCCGGGGTCCCAGCATTTGAGGACCCGGCATTCCGCCGGCCGGCTGGCGTAGATCTGGCACCCCTTCGCGGCGGCGTCAAAAAAAACGCAGGTCCAGCCTTGTCCCTGCCCTTTGATTTTGATGATGTCATCGGAAACGGGGCAGAGGCCCCCCGCCACATTGTCCATCGCCAGCTCGCTTTCACGCAGGGTGTAAAGAAACCGGAGGCCGATCACGCCCCGGGTGACCAGCGGCAGATCTTCGCGGTGCAGGGCGGGGCCGCCTTTGATGCAGCATGCGCCGCAGCGGCGGCAGGCGGTGGGGGATTCCGCTGGAAATGGCCTTTCGGGGCGGGTCATGGGGGCTCTTGAGACAGAGGCCGCCTGCGGTTGCAGGCGGCCTTTGAGGTTTTGGCGCCAAGTCACGGCGGCCGGTCAGTGTTGATTTCGGTCGCTGCGGGCTTTAACCGGCGCGGCCGTCATCACAGGGCTCGTCTTGGCCCTCCCGACCGGCGTGCTCGGCGGTGCCGGAGAGGGTGCAGCTGGGGTCCTTTTCTGCCGGTGTTTCCTGGGGCGCCACCGCCGCCGCCTCCTCGGGCGCCACCCCCACCTGGGGCAGATCCTGTTCGGCCAGCTTCTTGAGCATCAGGTAGCGTTCCTGGTACTGAGCCTCCAACTGGGCGTCCAGCCTGGCGGCTTCCTCCGGGAAGGTCTGCTTCAGGGAGGCGTAGCGGACTTCGCCGGCCAGAAATTCCTGCAGCGACCCGTCGGGTTCCTTAGAGTCGAGGATAAACGGGTTATTGCCTTCCGCCCTGAGCTGCGGGTTGTAGCGGTAAAGGGGCCAGTAACCGCTTGCAACCGCCAGGCGGGATTCCTCCTGGCTGCGTCCCATGCCTTTTTTGATGCCGTGGTTGATGCAGGGCGAGTAGGCCATGATCAGGGAGGGGCCGTCATAGCTTTCGGCTTCGGTGAAGGCTTTGATCAGCTGCTGCTTGTTGGCCCCCATCGCCACGTTGGCGACGTAGACGTAACCGTAGGTCATGGCCATGGCGCCAAGATCCTTTTTGGCGGTCTTTTTGCCGGAAGCGGCGAATTTCGCCACCGAGCCGATGGGCGTCGCCTTGGAGGACTGGCCGCCGGTGTTGGAGTAGACCTCGGTGTCAAAGACCATGATGTTGATGTCCTCCCCGCTGGCCATGACATGATCGAGCCCGCCAAAGGAGATGTCGTAGGCCGAGCCGTCGCCGAGAAAAATCCAGTAGGATTTTTTGGTGAAGAGTTTGGCATAGGTGTTGATGTCGGCCAGAAGGCGGTTCTCGGGGTATTGCGGGAGGAGCTTTTTGAGTTCGTCGCCGTATTTACGCGAGCCTTCGGCATCTTTGCGGTTGTCCAGCCAGCCCTGGAGGGCGTCTCGAACCTCCGGCGCAATCTCCGTTTTCAGGGCGTCGCTGGCCAAATCGGCCAGCTTGGCGCGCTGCTGCAGCTGGCCGAGGAACATCCCGTAGGTGAATTCCGCCGGATCCTCGAAGAGGGAGTTGCCCCAGGTCGGGCCGAAGCCGTCCTCGTTGACGCAGTAGGGAATCGCCGGTGCCGAGCCGCCCCAGATGGAGGTGCAGCCTGTGGCGTTGCCGATCACCATGCGCTCGCCGAAAAGCTGGGTCAGAAGCTTGGCATAGGGCGTTTCGCCGCAGCCGGCGCAGGCACCCGAGAACTCCAGCAGGGGCTGGTAGAACTGGCTGCCCTTGACGCTGCCGCGTTTGATCAGCCGGGCCCGGTTGGGCACCGCCAGGCTGTAGTTCCAGTTGGGGATCTGGACCTCCGTCTGGGTGGCCAGCGGTTTCATCACCAGGGCCTTCTTTTTCGCCGGGCAGATGTCGGCGCAGTTGCCGCAACCCATGCAGTCCAGGGTATCGACCTGCATCCGGAAGTTGTAGCCTTTGAGTTCCTTGCCAAGGGCTTTTTTGGCCTCGTAGCCTTGGGGTGCGGCGGCCATTTCTTCGTCGGTCAGCAGAAACGGCCGGATGGTGGCGTGCGGGCAGACCATGGCGCACTGGTTGCACTGGATGCAGTTTTCCATGATCCATTCGGGCACCATGATGGCGACGCCGCGTTTCTCGTACTGGGTGGTGGCCACGGGGAAAATGCCGTCGGGTCTGAAGGCGCTGACCGGCAGTTTGTCGCCCTGCTGGGCCACCATCGGGCGCAGGACCTTGGTGACGAATTCCGGCTCGTCAGCGGCCGGCGTGGCTACCTCGGCCGCCGCCGCCCAGGACTCGGGATATTTAATCTCCACCAGATTCTCCAGGGTCTTGTCCACCGCGTCGTTGTTCATCTGGACGATTTTTTCGCCCTTGCGGCCGAACATCTTCTTGATCTGATCCTTCAGATAACTGATGGCCTCTTCCACCGGGATGACGTTGGCGAGCTTGAAGAAAGCGGTCTGCATGATCATGTTGATCCGGCCGCCGAGCCCCACTTCCTGGGCGATTTTGACCGCGTCGATATTGTAGAACTTGAGCTTCTTGCGGGCGATGGTGCGCCGCATGGCCCACGGAAGTTTTTCCTCCATGTCCGCCATGCTCCAGGGGGAGTTGAGCAAGAAGGTGCCACCGGTTTTGATCCCCTCCAGCACATCGTAGATGTTGACATAGCTGTCTTTGTGGCAGGCGATATAGTCCGCCGAATCGATCAGGTAGGTGGACTGAATCGGTTTTTTGCCGAAACGCAGGTGGGACATGGTGACCCCGCCGGATTTTTTGGAATCGTAGGCGAAATAGGCCTGGGCGTAGAGGTCGGTGTTGTCCCCGATGATCTTGATGGCGCTTTTGTTGGCCCCGACGGTGCCGTCGGCGCCCAGGCCCCAGAACTTGCACTGCACGGTGCCTTCCGGCGCCACGTCGAAGCCTTCCTCGAAGTCCAGCGAGGTGTGGCTGACGTCGTCGTCGATGCCGACGGTGAAATGGTTTTTGGGGCCCACGGCGTTCATGTTGTCGAAGATCGCCTTGACCATGCCGGGGTTGAACTCCTTGGATCCCAGCCCGTAGCGGCCGCCGAGGATGGTCGGCATGTCGCCGCGCTCCATAAAGGCGGTGCAGACGTCCGTGTAGAGGGGGTCGCCGATGGCCCCGGGCTCTTTGGTGCGGTCCAGCACGGTGATGCGGTCGGCCGAGGCCGGCAGCACCGCCAGCAGATGCGCCGTTGAAAAGGGCCGGTAGAGGCGGACCTTGATCAGGCCGACGGCCTCGCCCTGAATCGCCAGGTGGGTGACCACCTCCTCGATGGTTTCACACGAGGAGCCCATCGAAATGATCACCCGGGTGGCATCCGGGGCGCCGACATAATCGAAAGGTTTGTAGGCGCGGCCGGTCAGGCGGCCGACTTTTTTCATGTAGTCGCTGACGATCGCGGGGATTTTCTCGTAAAAGGGGTTGACGGCCTCACGGTTCTGGAAGTAGATGTCCGGATTCTGAGCAGTTCCCCGCAGTTCGGGTCTTTCCGGGTTGGCGCCGCGTTTCCGGAAGCACCGCACGGCCTCCCAGTTGACCAGCTTGGCCATATCGGCATAATCGATCATCTCGACTTTCTGAATTTCATGGGACGTGCGGAAGCCGTCGAAAAAATGCAGGAAGGGGACACTGGCCTCGATGGCGGCGAGATGCGCCACCAGCCCCAGGTCCATCGCCTCCTGGACCGACGCCGAGGCCAGCAGGCTGAAGCCCGTCTGCCGGACGGCCATGACGTCCTGGTGGTCGCCGAAGATGGAGAGGGCGTGGGCGGCAACGGCCCGCGCGGTGACATGCAAAACGCCCGGCAGCAGTTCCCCGGACATTTTGTACATATTGGGAATCATCAGCAGCAGGCCCTGGGAAGCGGTGAAGGAGGTGGTCAGCGCGCCGGCTGCCAGAGAGCCGTGGACCGCGGCCGCCGCACCGGCTTCGGACTGCAGCTGGCGCACGGTCAGGGTCTGACCGAAGATGTTTTTACGCCCCTCGGCGGCCCACTCATCGGCTATCTCCCCGATGGGGGAGGAGGGGGTGATGGGGTAGATCGCGGCCACGTCACTCATGGCGTATGCCACGTGAGCGGCTGCTGTATTGCCATCGATGGTTTTCATTGTTTTTGCCATAAATCGCTCCTTACTGTGATTTGAGGGCTAAAATAAGCCAGGTACAGGGGCCTGTTTCCGATTCAAAGCCATTTTTAGAACTAGATCATTATGATACCGGACGGGGTTTGTAAAGAAAAAGTATCCAACAAAATCCGCAGGATGGCGTCGGGATGTGCCACTCGGTGGCTGTAACCCACGGCCCGCAGCGCGGGAAAATATAGAGGCCCGGCCGGCGAAGCGCAGGGCAGTGGGGCGCGGCGGCCGCCGCTCAAGTGAACTCGGGGGCGGGCGCCGGCTTGCGGCGGTGGGCCGGTGGTCAGCCCAACAGGCTGTCAAAGAAATCGTTGCCCTTGTCGTCGATGAGAATAAAGGCCGGGAAATCTTTGACGGTTATTTCGTAGATGGCCTCCATGCCCAGCTCGGGGTATTCCAGGACCCGGACATGGGTGATACACTCTTTGCCGAGCCTGGCTGCCGGCCCGCCGATGGAGCCCAGATAGAAGCCGCCGTGGGTTTTGCAGGATTCCGTCACCGTGCGGGTCCGGTTGCCCTTGGCCAGCATGACCAGCGAGGCTCCCCTTTTTTGAAAAAGGGGTACGTAGGGGTCCATCCGGGCGGCGGTGGTGGGGCCGAAGGACCCTGAAGGGTAACCTTCGGGGGTTTTGGCCGGTCCGGCGTAGTAGATGATATGGTCCTTGAAGTATTCGGGCAGGTCTTCGCCGCGGTCCAGGCGCTCCTTGAGCTTGGCGTGGGCGATGTCCCGGGCGACGACGATTTTACCCGTCAGCAGCAGGGGGGTTGCCACCGGATGGGCACTCAGGACGGCGCGGATCGCGCTCATGGGTTGATCCAGATCGACGCGCACCGCTTTTCGGGCCTCGGCTTCCAGGGTGGGCAGGAAGCGCGCGGGGTCTTGCTCGAGCTTTTCCAGAAAGATGCCGTCACGGGTGATCTTGGCCTTGATGTTGCGGTCGGCGCTGCAGCTGACCCCCATTCCGATGGGGCAGGAGGCCCCGTGGCGGGGGAGGCGGATGACCCGGACGTCCAGACAGAAGTATTTGCCGCCGAACTGGGCGCCGATCCCGAGTTCCCGGGAGGCCTGCAGCGCCTGCGCTTCCAGCGCCTTGTCGCGGAAGGCGCGGCCTCCCGCGTTGCCGGTCTCGGGCAGGCCGTCCAGGTAGCCCGCAGAGGCCAGCTTGACGGTTTTGAGGTTCAGTTCCGCCGAGGTGCCGCCGACGACGAATGCCAAATGGTAGGGGGGGCAAGCGGCCGTTCCGAGGGTTTTCATTTTGGCTACCATGAAGGGTAGCAGGGTCGCCGGCGTGAGGACCGCCTTGGTTTCCTGAAAGAGGTAGGTCTTGTTGGCGGAGCCGCCCCCTTTGGCGATGAAGAGGAATTTGTAGGCCTCGCCCTCGGTGGCGTAGAGCTCGATTTGGGCGGGAAGGTTGCAGCCGGTATTTTTCTCCTCGAACATGCTTAAGGGGGCATTCTGGGAGTAGCGCAGGTTGTTGCGGGTGTATGCGTTGAAAATACCTTCCGCAAGGGCCTGCTCGTCGCCACCGCCCGTCCAGACCTGCTGGCCTTTTTTGCCCATGACGATGGCGGTGCCGGTGTCCTGACACATGGGGAATTGCCCCTCGGCGCTGATGACCGCATTTTTGAGCATTTCAAGGGCCACCATTTTATCGTTGGCGGAGGCCTCCGGATCTTTGAAAATCTCGGCCAGCAGGTCGAGATGCCCGGGGCGCAGGAGGTGCGAGACATCCTTGAACGCCTTTTCGGCCAGCAGGGTCAACCCCTGCGGGGCGATCTTCAGGATTTCAAGGCCGTTGAAAGAATCGGTGGAGACGAACTCCCGGCTCAAAAGCCGGTATTCCGTGGGGTCCTCGCCCAGGGGAAACATTTCCTGATATGCAAACTCAACCATCGCGCCAGCTCTCCTTTCGGTATTCCGCCAAAAACGGCTTTCAAGATTGCATCCGCCAGTATGATTCTATAACGGATCGGGGGAGGGGCTGGCAAGGGAATAAACCACCGCCGGTCGGGTGCAGCCGGCCTGATGGCATTGGAAGGTCCTGTGACCCGGGGACCGGCCCGCCGGACAGAGGGTTGAAGCCCTTTTGGATATGCCGAAACAAAAAACCCCAGACCGAATTCAGTCGGTCTGGGGTTTGGTGAAGAATTCGGCGGCGACCTACTCTCCCACACAGCTTCCCGTGCAGTACCATCGGCGCTAAAGAGCTTAACTTCCGTGTTCGGGATGGGAA
>JAJDNY010000082.1 GCA_022340425.1 Desulfobacteraceae bacterium
CAAGAGATGGTATCGGGCGGCGAACAAGATCAACTGCGGCGGCTGCGCGAGGAGAACGCCCGCCTCAAGGAACTGCTGACCCATCACGGTATCGCCTGGGAAGAACCGACCGCCACTGCCCCCGTTCCTGCCCCAACGGAATCGGCACCAGCTCCAACTCATTTTACCACCGACGACAAGATTGCCCTGTTCCGCAGCCTGTTCCGTGGACGTGAAGATGTCTATCCGCAGCGCTGGAAGTCTGCCAAGGGCACATCTGGCTACTCACCGGCCTGCGGCAATGAGTGGAAACCCGGCGTCTGCCACAAGCCCCGGGTGAAATGCGGCGACTGCAACCAGCGACAGCTCCTGCCGGTGACCGATCAGGTGATTTACGACCATTTGGCCGGGAAACAGACCATCGGCGTCTATCCACTCCTGATCGACGACAGTTGCTACTTTCTGGCGGCCGATTTCGATGAGGCCGACTGGCGGGAGGATGCCAAGGCTTTCATGCAATCCTGCCGTGAACTTGGCATTCCGGCGGCGCTGGAGATTTCCCGCTCCGGCAACGGTGCTCACGCCTGGATCTTTTTTGCCGAGGCGGCTCCGGCCCGCGAGGCCCGGCAGCTTGGGGCAGCACTGATCAGTCAAACCTGCGACCGCACCCGGCAATTATCACTCGCCAGCTTCGACCGCCGCGGCTTTGACCGGCATTGTCGAACTGGACGAAAAATACATTGGCGGCAAACCGCGCTATCAGGAAGGCGTTGTTCACAAACGCGGCAGAGGAACCCGCAAACAATGGGTGCTGGTTGCCGTTGAGCGCAACGGCCCGGTGCGGTCGGCACCAGTTCCAAGCGACAGTATCCCCAACCTGTCGCCCATCGTTGATCGGTTCGTCGATAAACGGGCTCATCTTAAAACCGATGAGTTGCAAGCGTATAAACGAATCGGCGAAGGGTACGCTTCTCATGTGTGGGTGAATCACCAGCGCAAGGAATACCCACGTGGCGAAATCCACAACAACACAGCCGAATCTTATAACGCGATACTTGAGCGGGCCAGGCAAGGTATCTTTCATTATTTGAGCAAAAAGCATCTGTCCTGCTACTTGCATGAAATCGGTTTCCGTTGGAATCAGCGGGAACTAGTGCTGAAAACGAATGAGAAAAGTGAACTGAAACTGGTGATGAAACGATTGCCAGTCATGGCAAGGCTCAGATCGTTGTTGGCCCATGCTCCAGGTCGCCAGCTTCGAAGATCTATTAATGGTGGAATCTATTGCTCGGAGCCAACTTAAAACGCTTTAGCCTTATTCTTGGTTATAGATCCGAAAAATAAGCACTTTCGGACTTCCAAGCGGTTGTCTTCTGATTCGATATGTTTTAGACGGAAAAGAGCATGTGCCGACGGCAGACACCTTTCTTGAAGACCACATGCGGACTAACGCAATTATTGCACCTGAGGCCGAAGAAAGCATTAAAATGATTAGGAAAGGCTGCCGTAAAAAATAATCAAATGGATAGAATCACTCGTCAAAACACGAAAGATTTATTATAATATAGAATGTTGTTTACAAATGATCCGGGATCTGGCGACCCGGGTGCTCCGGAAGGGGCGCTAGGCATGAGATTTTCACTATGAAACTATTCTACAAAGTCTATCTTCTCTTGATCCTGGTGTTGATTCTGATCCTGGCCAGCGCTGAATACATCAGCTATCGCCGAGAACTCGCCCTGTTCAACACGGACATGGAAGATGACGCGCTCCTGCTGGGAAAAGCGCTGTCCGGCATGGCTGAACACGCCTTGAAGGATGCCGGGGAGCCGGTCGCGGTTCAACTCATCCGCGACGCCAATTCAAAGGAGGGCGCCGTCGCCATCCGCTGGGTGGATCTCGACAGATCATCGGGTCGGTTCGCCCCGGCGGCGGATCCCGAAAAACTGGCGGCGGTTCGTCGCGGCAACGCCGCATCCATGGTGGTGAAGAAAACCGGCGGCGATGCCTTCCGGTTGACCTATGTACCCATTTCGTCAGACTCGCGGCCACGGTTCGCCATCGAATTGTCCGAATCCCTGGCCATAATGAAACGCTACACGCGCAATTCGCTCCTGCACCTGACCGTCACGGGCATGGTCCTGTTCCTGACGTCGGGCGGGATTCTTTGGTTCTCTTTTAAATGGTGGATTCATCGGCCACTGCTTCGCTTTATCGACAAATCCCGCAGGATCGGGGCGGGCGACCTGTCCCAGGACCTGGTCGTGGAGGGCCAAGACGAGTTCGCCGAACTCGCCAAAACCCTGAACGCCATGTGCCGGGACCTCGAGGCCGGTCGGAACGCCCTCATTGTCGAAAATCAGCGCCGAATCCAGGCCCTCGAGCAGTTGCGTCACGCCGAGCGGCTGGCCACCCTGGGCCGGCTGTCGGCCGGCATGGCCCATGAACTGGGGACCCCGCTCAACGTCATATCCGGCCGCGCCAAGCTGATCCGCGCCAATGATCTTCCGGCGGACGACATTGTTGATTGCGCCCGCATCATCGGAGAGCAGACGGAGCGTATTACCAAAATCATACAAGGGCTTCTGGATTTCTCCCGAAGAAAAAAACCCCGTTGCTCCCGCCAGGACATGGAAACCCTGGTCCGGCAGGTTCTCGACATGCTCGCCCAGCCGGCCCGAAAGGCCAAGGTATCGTTCAACCTCATCCAAAACAGCGACATCCCGGCGGTTTCCATCGATCCCATACAGGTTCAGCAGGTGATCACGAACCTGGTCATGAACGGCATCCAGGCCATGGACGGCGGCGGACGCCTCGATGTCGCCCTGACCGTCGGGCGGAAACCGCGCCCGGATGGAACCCGGTCGGAAGCGCGATGCCTGATGATCGCCGTCAAGGATGAAGGCCCAGGCATCCCCCCGGATCGCCGGGCCCACCTGTTCGAGCCGTTTTATACCACAAAGGAAGTGGGCGCCGGTACGGGGTTGGGGCTGTCCATCGCCTATGGCATCATAGAGGAGCACGGCGGCTGGATCGACGTCGAGAGCGAACCGGGCGAAGGGGCGTGCTTCACGGTGCATCTGCCCCTGGAGGCGGAGACAACATGAAAGGAAACGTGCTGATCGTCGACGACGACCGGGCCATGTTGGACCTGCTCGATTTCGATTTGGGCCGTCGCGGGTTCACCGTTCAGTGGCGAGACCGGGCGGAAGATGCCTTTGCAAAGGTGAAAGAGGCGGATTTCGACGTCGTGCTCGCCGACATCCACCTGCCGGGGATGACCGGCATCGAATTGTGCGAGCGGATCGCGGCGAACCGTCCGGACATCCCCGTCATCACCATCACCGCCTTCGGCAGCCTCGACAGCGCCATCGCGTCGATTCGGGCCGGCGCCTATGATTTCGTGACAAAACCCATCGACCTGGACATCCTGGAAGCGGCCCTCAACCGGGCCGTCTCCCACCGCGCCCTCCGGGAAAAAGTGAAGCGCCTGAAAGGGGAAGCCGCCCGCGCCCGGCGGTTCGACGATCTCATCGGCGACAGCACGCCCATGAAAGCATTGTTTTCCCAGATCGTCCGCGTGGCGGGGACCGACATTTCCGTCCTCATCACCGGCGAGAGCGGGGCCGGCAAGGAACTGATCGCCCGGAACCTGCACCGGCACAGCAAACGCCGCGATGCGCCGTTCATTCCCGTCAACTGTTCGGCCCTGCCGGAACCGCTTTTGGAAAGCGAACTTTTCGGTCACAAACGCGGCGCCTTCACCGACGCCAAAACCGACCGGAAGGGGCTGTTCCAGGAGGCGGAAAAGGGGACCCTGTTCCTGGACGAAATCGGCGAGCTGCCCATGATGCTCCAGCCCAAGCTGCTGCGCGCCATCGAAGAACGCTGCATCCGACCGGTGGGCAGCGACGCCGAGATCGCCGTGGACGTGCGCATCCTGGCCGCGACCAACATCGATCTCGAATCGGCGGTGGAGGCCGGGAAATTCCGCGAAGACCTGTTCTATCGCCTCAACGTCATGCAGATGGCCGCGCCCCCGCTGCGGAGCCGGGGCGCCGACATTCTGGCCCTGGCCGGGCATTTCATCCAACGCTTCGCGGATCGGTTCGACAAGCGGGTGACCGGCGTGTCGGAAAACGCGGCCCAGAAGCTGCTCGATTATGCCTGGCCCGGGAACGTACGGGAACTGCGCAACGCCATGGAACGGGCCGTGGCCCTGACGCGATTTGAAAAGATCGCCGTGGACGACCTCCCCCCGAAAATCCAAGCCTACAGCACCGACCATTTCTTTATCGGCGGCCACGACCCCCACGAATTCCTGCCCATGGAAGAAGTCGAACGCCGGTATATCCTCCACGTGCTGAAAGCGGTCGAGGGCAACCGGACGACGGCGGCGCGAATATTGAAAATCGACCGGAAAACCCTCTACCGGAAGCTCCAGCTGTACGGCGTTCAAGACTTGTAACCAGCCCAGATGGCCGTTCCTTATCATCTTCTTGGGCCGATGAATGCCGCGGAGCGGCAACGGCGTATGGCTTGGGTTTTCAACCCCATTTCCGCAGCGTTCAAGACCTGTGATTTGAGATGATGGGGCATTTTGCCCCGGACGGGCGAAACGCCACATCCCCCCCTCGTTCCCCAACCCCATAACACCCTGTTATTCTTAAATCTTCAATCTGGCATAAGTATTGTACAGAATTTCAGGCAAAAAGATTCGTCGCGAATCGACCCACACAAAGGAGGACGCCATAATGACCGTGGCAATGAACACAACTCTTCATGCGGACGTTTATTTCAATGATGTCGCACCCGATGCGGAACCAGCGAGGCGGTATCGCATTCTGCTGGCGGAGGACGACAAGGAGATGCGGACCTTGTTGGCGCTTTCGCTGAAGCGAGCCGGCTATGATGTGGTTAAGTGCTCGGACGGTGTCGACATGCTGACCCATTTGGCTGCCTTTCTGCTGCCCTACGAACCGGTCCACGAATCCTTCGACCTGATCATTTCCGACATCCGGATGCCCGGCGTTACTGGCATGGAAGTCCTTCAGGGCCAACCCAAACGAGCGAATTTCCCCCCCATGATCCTGATCACCGCCTTTGGCGACGACGAAACCCATGCCCAGGCCGCCGAATGCGGCGTCGCGGCCATGTTCGACAAGCCTTTCGATGTGGATGAACTGCTGGAAAAAGTGAATGCCATTCTGCTGTGCAGGGAATGAAACGCGAGGACCCCGGCGCCGACGGAACTGTGGAATAGGAGAGGAGGTGATGTGAAAAGCATCAGAGACCGTAAACGGCGAGTCATTCTTGTAGGTTAGTAACGGGAATAGTGAGAATGACGATGAAAAGAAAGGAGGAAAGTAAAGTGAAAACGATTCATGCTGTTTTTCTCAATCGGACCGGCAAAATTCTCATCGGCGCGTTTTCGGCGATCGCCCTGGTTCTTTTGGTCGGCGCGACGGTCGGGGCAACTGGCCAGACCGGCCATGCGGCGACAGCAACGGTCCAGAAAGACGCGTCCCAGACGATGATCGGCAGCGGGAACCGCTACAAGACAACGGTCGAGCGGCACACCGAAGGAACTCTGTCTTCCGACGACCTGCACCAGGCATCCCTGCTGACCTCGCGGATCGTCAATCACCTGAACGAGGCGGCCAACGATCTTCTCGATGGAAATCCCAACGGGTCCAAATCGAACATCGAGAACGCCCGTAAGCTGATCAAGGTGGTTCGAAACCTGCTCCCCGTCACCACCGTGACCACGGTCGTCAAGGATGCCAACGGGAAAGAAGTCTACCAGGACATCGACCGGGTGCAGGATGACCGGATCCCGCTGTATGAAGAAATGGTTTCCATGGAAGTCGTCCAGCCCATCCTCGACGCCAAGGGAAAAGCGGCTGAACTCAAAGGCCTTAAGCTTGAAGACGCCGACATCATCCACACGTCGGTGCTGGCCGATCTGAACTACATCGAACGGAAATTGAACCGCGCCATGGCCCTGTTGGACAAGCCGGAAGATGCGCTGATGCAGCTCGTGCTCGCCCAGACCCAAGGCATCGAATTCGTGGTGAACGAGAACGACAATTCGCTGGTCCAGGCACAGCAAGCCCTGAAACTGGCGGAGCGAATGGTCCAAGACGGGAATACCGAAGCCGCCCGGCAAAATCTGAAATTGGCCCAGATTCACCTGGGGATGTACCGCGAACTGATGGGCAAGGACGCGGTCGTCACTAAGGATGTGAAGCAGCTTGAAGACGACATCGCCGCCCTGAAGCCCAAGAGCCTGGGAAAGGAGACAGCCGGCATTATTGACGGGTTCTGGGAACGGACCGTGAAATTGTTCCATCAAGAACCCGGCCAGGCCCATTTGGTGAACAAGGTATCAGAAGGTCCCGCATCAAAAAACAGTTGACGATGAAAAACAGGGGCTGAACACGGCATGGGAAAGACCGGGGATTAGGAGGCCCCTGGTCTTTCGACGTGTCGAAATTCGAGCTTTTTGATCTAACAGCGGATGGATGCTTTTACATGCATCCGGAAGGCGACCGACATGTCAGAGCGAGAACCTGTAAACAAATACGTGGCCGTCATCATTGTGTTATCGCTGGTCTGCGTCTTCCAGGCGGCGGTCATTTGGATGTATGCGCCAAAGGTTCCGACGGCGGCAGGGTCTTCGACGATATCGACTCATTTTCCACCTTTTTGGACCGGAAATTGAAAACCGATAAGTACGAAAACCGCGATATGTTCGATCGCTTTTTCGACGACTAGTTCTTTTCAGGGGGAAAAGACCCCTTTGAAGAAATGGAACAGATGCGCCAGCGGTTGCAAGACCGGATGGATGAAAACATCCGAAATCGGTTCGATCATTCCTGGCATGAATGGTTCGGCGACCGGTTTTCCGACGATGCAGACGACGTCAAGGTCCATATGGACGAATCAAAGGATGAATATGTCTACCGGCTGGACTTCCCAACCTGAAGGACAACGAATTCAACATCAACATCGACGAGAACGGCATCAACATCGAGGGGGATTTTTCCCAGCGGGTGGAGAAAAAAGACCCGAAGGGGAATGTGATCGCCAAACATGAGGTTATATGAATAGCCACGCAATTATGCTCTGGCTATCCCATAGAAACAGCAGCCTCAAGAATTTGGTATAGCTTGCCAAAAGCTGGAAATTAAGGCCGGCAAAGGAGCCATCAAAATATTGTGGTCTAAGAAATTGAAGGAAATTTGTGATTAAAACAAGATTCTTTGACACCCGTTGCTGTTATATATGGATGAATTCAGGTGGGTGCAATCCCATTCTGACAGCTAATGAGCTTGTGGCCTCCATGTGGCCCCCCTTGCTTTAAACCCGCGCCAGCCGTGGGGGCACTTGGGTTCGACTCTCGCCGCCGCCACCATTATTTGGAAAAAAAATTCAACGATTAAAGGGGATTACCTGGGCGAGGTGATCCCCTTCGTCATTTTGTGGTAAATTCGGGGTAACTCGAACCAGGTTCCTTTGGAACTTTTCCGCCAACGCGCTGCCGTCGGTGTGGGTCAGATTTTGAATGAAGCGGTAGTAGCGCTCCTGGATCATCTTCAGATAGGCATGCCCCATCATTTGCTGCACCCACCCCATGTTTTCCCCGCCCGAGAGCATCAGGGTCGCAAAGGAGTGCCGGGTGTGGTACATCAACCGGTACTCCAGTTCCGCACGC
This sequence comes from Desulfobacteraceae bacterium, assembly GCA_022340425.1. Classification (NCBI taxonomy): domain Bacteria; kingdom Pseudomonadati; phylum Thermodesulfobacteriota; class Desulfobacteria; order Desulfobacterales; family Desulfobacteraceae; species Desulfobacteraceae bacterium. The sequence goes on from JAJDNY010000082.1 coordinate 7,697, forward strand.
TTCAGCCCCGGTGTCCAGGTGGTCTTTTGGAGGGTCTCGCAGTCTACCGGTTTGCCGTCGTTGTTGAGAAACACATAAGGGGACTTCGTGGGATTCTGCCGCCGCTGTTCCCGGAGCGCCTCCTCGACCACCGGCAGCATGTCGATATCCCGTTAGGATTCCTTGGTTTTGGGACGACCCTCGATCCCCATCACCCGGGAGACCACGATCGAGATGGTCTTTCGCTCCCAGTCCACAGCGCGCCACTTGAGCACCGTCTGTTCGCCCAGCCGCATCCCGGTTATGGTGAATTTGGTGTAACCCTGCGGACGCCAAAGAGGTTGCGCTGGGGTTACAGGCGTTCGTGATACCTGGATTTCATGCCCCTTGATGGCTCCACGGGTCATTAGGGTTCCCTTGCCCGTCATAGAGGTTTTTGATGAAGACATCCCCTGACTTGCTCGATTGGGTGCCTCCTTCTCCGGCATCAGCCAATCACCGGCTCGAACAGGCTGGGACCGTGTTCGGCAAGTGCGCGTTTAAGCGCACCGGCGAATTCGCCGTCAGTGCCCACCCTGCAAGCCGGCACGCCGAAGACCCTGGCCAGCGCCACCCAGTCGATCACCGGGCGTGTGAGATCGGTGAGCGTTAGCGCCTTGGGTCCGGGCTGCGCGATACCGGCACGGGTAAGCTCGGTCTGCAGGATGCGGTAGCGGCGGTTTGCGCACACCACGACGGTTACGTCCGCGCTCTCGCGGATCATCGACCGGACGCCTGCAAGGTGTAAAAGCCGCTTTCTTCGGCCTGGAATGCGATGACGCGCCGGGCCGGCAGAACCGCACAACTTCCAACTGTCCCGAAGGGCTATTTCCCCGGGGAATAACTCCATGAAAAAGCCTGGATTGCCGACCGTGTTGTTCACGGCAGCCTTTTGCATGATGGCGGGGGTCGGGGCCATCGTTTCGATTCTGCCCCGCCGCATCCTGGATCTTTCCACCGACGGGATTTCTCTTGGGCTGTTGAGCACCAGTTTTGCCGTCGCCTATCTTGCCGCTCAACTGCCGGTGGGTTACCTCGCAGACCGTTTCGGTGCCAGTGCCTTTCTGGTGGGAGGCTATCTGGTCTGTGCCGCCGCCGGTCTGATCTTCTACCTTGCCCCCAATGCAACCGTTATACTGGTCGCCCGCATCGTTCAAGGAATTGGCGAGGCACCGGTTTGGGCACTGGGTCCGGCCTTGCTCTCGGTGCATCATGATGACCGGCGGGCATTGGCCATGGGCCATTACAACGCGGCGATCCATATCGGTTTGACTGTCGGGCCGGTGATCGGCTATCTGGCCCGGGGAAACATGGCTTTCAGCGTTTACGCGGGGCTTTGTATCGCCGGTGCCGCGATTCTTTACTGGGGTATTGCCGACACAGGCAAGACCCCTGCAATAGTCGGACAACAGATTAGGCCATCGGATGTCGCCCGGCTTCTGGGCATGCCGGGGGTGGGCAACGCCCTGTGGGGCATCCTGCTCTGGGGAGGCGCCTATGGGATGTTTCTTACCGTCATTCCGGGGTTTCTCATCGTTTACCACGGGGCTCCGGCAAGCCTGACCACGTTGTTTTTTGTAATCTTCTACCTGATGATCAGCCTGTCCCAGCTTATCTTCGGCCCGTTGGTGGACGGCCTGGGCCGGCGACGGGTGATGCGCCTGGGGCTTGCGGCCGGTGCCGTCGGTATTGGCATCTTCCCCTATGTCGGCCTTTACGGCGCCATGGGACTGCTCACCCTGGCGGCTTTTGGCCTGGGCGCGTTTTACCTGGCCTCCATGGCTCGGCTAAATGATGCGGCCCCGGTTGAATTGAAGGGCAGCATCTCCGGAGCCTACTATTTAGCCTGGGGCATTGGGATGAGCGTTGCGGCCGTGGCCGTGGAGGGAATATCGTTGCACCTGCACCCCAGCGCCGGCTTCGTCGCCTTTGCCGTCCTTCTGGGCGTGCAGGCGAGCGTGGTCGGACTGAAGTGGCGCCAAACTTGACGGTTCCGCAGAAAGTCCGCTTTCTGCGTTGCGCTGCATCTCGAAGTCGCTGCGGCGCACCTAAGTAAGCCTCACGCCGCTGAGATTTGCACGGGGGTGGTGGCTCCAAGGGACATTCACCATTCATCCCGAAATCACTACAAGCTGTGGTACTTCTGTTATTGCCGATCGATCGCGCTCTTCTTCACGCTTCTGATCGCCGGCAGAGGGCTGGCGCCCTGGCGGTGCCACCAGCACCCATCAGCGTTCCGACTTGAAGTCTTCCGATCGGACACCGTAACGCTTGAGAAGGCGGTGAAGACTCTCCCGTTCCATCGCGGCACGCTCTGCCGCACGCGTGACGTTTCCCTCGAACTCCCGCAACAACGCGGCAAGGTAGTCGCGTGTGAAACGTTTTTTGGCCGTGTCCAGGGCCTCCCGGTACGGCAGCTTGACGAGAGTTTCGATGGGCAGGTTCTCTCTTCGATTCTCCTGGAGATCCTCCGGTAGATCGCGGGCATCGATCTCCGTTCCGGTGGCCACAACCACCGCTCGCTCCACGGCGTGCTCCAGCTCACGGACGTTCCCCGGCCAGGCATACCCGGTCAGGGCCCTCAGCGCGTCGGGCGTCAAGCCGGCCAGGGTCCGCTGGAAGGCCCGTTCATACTTTGCGAGGAAGTGCGCCGCGAGCAGCGGGATGTCGTCACGGCGTTCCCTGAGCGACGGCATCCGGATGGGAAACACATTCAACCGGTAGAAGAGGTCCTCCCGGAAGCGTCCCGCCTGTAACTCGGCCTTCAGATCGCGGCAAGTCGCCGCGATGACCCGCACGTCGATGGTCGTGGCCGTGTTGTCTCCAACGCGGCGGATTTCCTTCTCCTGCAAAGTGCGGTTCAGCTTCACCTGAACGGCGAGGGGCAGCTCGCCGACCTCGTCAAGGAAGACTGTTCCGCCGTCAGCTTCCTCGAACAAACCCGGTTTGGCGCCGGTCGCCCCCGTGAAGGAGCCCCGAGCGTGGCCGAACAACTCACTCTCGACCAGCCCCGTTGGCAGGGCGCCGCAGTTCACCGGAACGAAGCGGCGATCTTTCCTTGCGCTCTGGTAATGAATGGCGCGAGCGGCGAGCTCCTTGCCGGTGCCGGTCTCCCCGGTCAAGAGGACGGTGATGTCGAGGCCGGCCGCCTGTTCGAAGAGCCGAAAGACATCCTGCATTGCGCGGCTCTTGCCGACGATGTTCTGAAAGGAGTGGTGGGCCTGAAGCTCCCTGCGCAGGCTGGTCGCCTGCTCCTTCAGCCGCTTTCGCTCCAGGGCGCGGGCAAGGGTCAGGACAGCCGCATCCGGGTCGAATGGCTTCTGGAGGTAGTCGTACGCACCCAGCTTCATTGCCGCCACGGCATCGCCGACAGAGGCGTAGGCCGTCATCATCACGACCTCGGTGTCCGGCTGCCGTCGCTTCACGGCTTTAAGAACCTCCAAACCGCTGGCCCCGGGCATTTTGACATCGGTCACGACGACGTCGAAGTCTTGTTCCTCAACGAGAAAAAGCGCGCGGCCGCCATCCGCTGCCGTGGTGAGCTCGTATTCGTCGCCGAGGATCTTGGCAAACAGCTTGAGCATGTTCTCCTTGTCGTCGACGACCAGAATGCGCGCACGACTCATGTTGCCCCCCTCTCTGAGGCCCTCGGAAGGCGCAGCACGACCCTGGCTCCGCGCCCCGGGGCATCGACGAGGAGATCGCCCCCATGCGCCAGCGCGATGGCGCGCGACACGGCCAGACCGAGACCGGTGCCGCGCGGCTTCGTGGTGAAGAAGGGCTCGAACAGATGCTCGCGGACGTCGGCGGGGAAACCCGGCCCGTTGTCGCTGACAGCCAGTTCGGTCTGTCCTTCACCATCGGTGATCCGCACCTCGACCCGGCCGCCCGGGCCGACGGCCTCGACGGCGTTCTTCACGAGGTTGAAAACAACCTGGCGCAGCTTGAGCACGTCGCCCTGCGCGGAGGCTTCTCCATCAACAGAGATCCCAACCCCCTGCGTCTGATCCGATTCCGACAACTTCGCCGCCACGTCCTCGGCGAGTTCGCGCAAATCCACCGGGCAGACTCCGGGCTTCGGCGGGCGGGAAAGATCCAACAGTCCGTCGACGATCTCTTTGCACCGCAGGGTTTCGGTCTCGATGACCGCCAGATCCTCGCGGAGGTCGCCCTCGGCCTTCTTGCCGAGCACCCGCACGTAGCCGAGGATGACCCCAAGCGGGTTGTTGATCTCATGGGCCAAGCCGGCCGCCAGTCTACCGATGCCGGCCAGCTTCTCCTGGAGGAAAAGCCGGTGCTGGTGCTCCTTCACCGAAGCCGCCATGGCGTTGAACTGCTCGGCGAGGGCGCCGAACTCGTCCATGCATTGGATCTCGATCCTTGTGTCGAGATCGCCCGTGCCAATTCTCTCCGCACCGGCCTTCAGCTCTGCAAGCGGACGCGCGACCGAGCGACCGATGACTGTGCCCGCTCCTGCCGCGAGCGCGGGGGCGACGAGCAAAAAAAACAACGCCCAGATGAGGGTGCGGCGTTGAATCCTGGTGACCAACACCTGAAGCTCGGTCACCGACTCGGAGAAACGGCCGGCCAGGAAGGCCGCGTTATCCTGTGCGACCGCCACGCTGCTCAACACCTGTCCGTGTTCCTCCCGGACCTCGTCGTGCTGGCCTGCCAGCACACGGGGTAGGATCCGGTTCCGATAAGCCGAATCCAATTCGTTCAGTGCCCCCTCGATTCGTGCGGTCCACTGTCGCTCGTCGGGTCTGGTCGAAAAGCCGTGCATCTGGTAAACAAGAGCTTGCGCGTGATCGCGCGCACTCTCGTAGAATTTCACGTGGCTGTCGTCGCCGATAATGATCGTGTGGGCGAGGTGGGCATACTGGTCGCGCACCGCGCTGGCAAGCTCAAGCGCCAGTTGCAACCCCTCGACCCGCTCGCGGGCCCCCGTTACCTCGTTGCGGATCTGCACGAGGCCATGGAGCGCCAAACCCGAGGCCAGCGCGTAAATCAAGATGATCGCGGCGAAAGCCACGAAGAGGCGACGTCCGGTCCCCGACCATAAAATCTTCCTGGCCGCGGCTCCGATCCCGGTTTCTCTTCTCTTCAAGGGAGTGTCGTAAGCCAAATGCCACCTCCTCGGGGACACCGCCCTGGGACGTTTGGCGCCCACCCGCAGAGTAACTCTATCGGTTACACCGTAACTCATCGAACCGTTATTTCAACCCTTCCCGAAGGGTGGTCAATGCTGTTGGCAATGTCAACAGCCTGAAAGATAGAACTTTTTTGGCGTTGTGGGCGCTTGGCACGGATGCTGCTGAAAACATTAAATAACAGTTCAAACAGGAGGTACCGACCATTGAAGACCGCAACTATCGCCATCATCGCCTCGTTGGCCGCAATCTTTCTGGCCCTCCCGGCCTGTGCGAAGGACCGGGACGCGGCACCGGCATCTATGCATTCCCAGTACAAAGCCGCCGAGACGGGTCACGAGCAGGTCGTCGAGCTCTGGGTGACCTCGGACGGGTTCGTCCCCGCCTCTTTTAAAGTCCGCGCCGGGCACCCGGTGAAGCTCGTCGTCACCCGCCAGGTGGAGCGGACTTGCGCGACCGACATCGTCATCAAAGACCTCAAGATCTCCGCTCCGTTGCCTCTTAACGAAGCGGTGGAGCTCACTTTCACGCCGACCAAACCCGGCAAGATCAGGTTCGCCTGCTCCATGAACCACATCTCCGGCGAGATCCTTGTCGAGTAGCCGATGAGGATTGGCATGCGTCTTGGACCTTCAGTTGCGAGCACCATAGCCATCGTCGCGCTGACTGGAATTCAGGTTGGCTGCGTGGGAAAATACGAGCCCGCAGTCCGCCACGACCTCTCAGCGGTACGCGAAGATTACGCCCTTCTCGGGAAAGAGGTACCTTGGGATGAGGACCCCCGCGGAGACGCTCTGCGTTCGCGCGTTGAAGCGGGCCTCGCCGGTTATCTTCGTATTGCCCTTGAACGAAATCCGGAGATCCGCGCAGGTTTCGAGCGCTGGCAGGCCAGCGTCCATCGTATCTCGCGATCCCGACGTTTGCCGGAGCCGACCATCGGGTTCGGCTACTTCGTTGAGTCAGTTGAGACGCGCGTGGGGCCGCAGCAAGCCCGCATCAGCTTGCAACAGGCGTTTCCTTGGCCCACGAAATTGACCGCGGGCACTGATGCCGCATCGGCGCAAGCCAGAGCGATGCAACGGCGCTTCGAAGCGCAGGCACTCCTCGTCGCTCAGCGAGTTGCCACAGCCTATTGGAACCTCTGGCAGGTGCGGGCCACGAAAGCCATCCGCCGCGAGCACCTCGAAGTGATTCGAGGCTTGTCGGCGTCCGTTCGCGCGCGTATCTCCACCGGCACCGCCATCCTGGCCGACCTGCAGCAGATCGACCTTGCGGCGGCGGGCATCGAAGACAACATCCGCGGGATGGAGGAGGCTGAACGTGGCGCCGAGGCGCAGCTTCGCGCTGCCATCGGTGTTGCCTCGGCATTCCCGGTCCCCACACCCCAGGAGCCCGGCCGCGCCGACATGCCGGTGGCGTCTTCGGCAGCGCTTGCATCCTTGATACACACGCACCCCATGGTCGAAAGCTTGGGCTTCCTGGCCGAAGCCTCGGAAGCGACGGCGCGCGCCGAAGGCGCTGATAAATTCCCGAGCTTCACCGTGGGCACGGACTGGATTATCACCGACGAAGCAGCCACGCCCGGTGTGAAAGACAGCGGGCAAGACGCCGTCATCATAGGCGCGGGCATACGCGTACCCCTCTGGCAGGGCAGCTATGCCGATAGCGTGGCTGCAGCCGAAGCGGATTCCCGTGCCCAACTCGCTGAACAGAGAGCGCTGCTCGACAGGGTCGAGGCCGAGCTGACCACAACGCTTGCGAATCTGAGGGACGCAACCCGGCGGGTGGAGATCTACCGAGGGACACTCGTACCCCAGGCGGAAGCAGCCTACGAGTCAGTTCTCGGCGCTTACACGGTAGGGCGCGGAACAGTCGCCCAATTATTGTTGGCGCAGCGCGATCTGCTGCAGCAACGGATCGAGCTCGAACGCGCCCGAGCCGACCATGCGCGCAAATGGGCCCGCCTCGAAGAACTCGTCGGTCGGGAGCTCGCTCGCGAGCCCAAACCGTCTCCCGGAGAGAAAGATGACCCCCACGGATAAAAGTGGTTGGTTCCCGAAGCTGCGGCGGCAAGCCCGATTGCACGCAGGAAAGGCGTTGCTGCTGTTCATCGGCTTCGTCATGGGCGCGTCGATCTTCGCGCTGAGGTCCTGCGGCGCGCCTTATGAACACGCGGCGCAGGTTCAGGCACCGGAGCAGGGAAAGGAGACGATTTGGACGTGCGCGATGCATCCACAAATCCGGCAACCCGAGCCTGGCCAGTGCCCGATTTGCGGGATGGATCTGATTCCGGTTCACGCGCGCGACGATCAAGGCGGTGCAAGCGACTCCGACCGGGTCGTGCTGTCGGAACGTGCGCGCGCTCTCGCGAAACTCAGGACCGCGCCGGTCCACCGCCAATCCGACCCGTCGGCAAAACTTCGATTGCTCGGGCGCGTCGAGCCCAACGAGACCACCCTCAAGACGGTGACCGCCTGGACCGACGGACGTATCGATCGCCTTGAGGTGAACGTCACGGGGGAACGCGTTCGGGCGGGGCAAGTGGTCGCTACGCTTTTCAGTCCCGAAATCTTCTCCGCGCACCAGGACTTGTTTGTCGCCAAGCAGCAGGTCGAGCGCATGCAAAAGAGCCCGCAAGCCTCCCGCCAGGCGGCAAGCGCGGCACTGGACGCGGTCCGGGAACGTCTTCGTCTGCTCGGGGTGCCGGATGACGAACTCGCACGCATGGAGCAACAACAGCGGCCGACCCGCGCTGCGGCGATTCGCACCCCTTATACGGGAACCGTGATCGAGCGGCTCGCGACGGAGGGCGCGTACGTCTCAACCGGGACACCCCTCTACCGCATCGCCAACCTGAGTACGCTTTGGGTGCAGCTCGATGCCTACGAAACCGATCTGCCCCACCTCTCGGTGGGCCAGGCGGTACGGTTTGCGGTGGAGGCGCTCCCGGGTGAGGAGTTCGAGGGGGAGGTGACCTTCATCGATCCGACGCTCGATGTACGGCTCCGCACCGCCCGGGTTCGCGTGCAGGTCGAAAACCGAGATGGCCGGCTGCGGCCAGGCATGTTCGCCGAAGCGATGGTCACGCGAGAACACCGGGGCGATCAAGGTCCCCTGGTCGTCCCCGCGACTGCGCCCCTGTTCACGGGCCGCCGAGCAATTGTCTATGTTGAGATCGATACCGACGGTGGCGTGGCGTACGAGCCGCGTACGGTGCGGCTTGGGCCGCGCTTGGGTGAGGTCTACGCAGTCGTAGCCGGCCTCGCTGAAGGAGACCGGGTGGTGACCCGGGGCGCGTTCGCGCTCGATGCCGACCTTCAGATTCGCGGTGGCGCCAGCATGATGACGGCCGGCGACGACCGCGAGGAAGGCTTGTGGGACGGTGTGATCGACCTGTCTCCGGAGAAAAGGAAAGGGCTGGCACCCGTTGTGTCTTCATATCTCAGTGTCCAGCTCGCTCTGGCTGACGATGATCTCGCTCGTGCAAAGGAAGCAGCGACGATGCTGGCGGATGCCGTGCAGCGGATCAAACTGGAACAACCGCAAGGGGCACACACTATTTGGTCCGAGATCGCCGGGGAATTACGGGGGCATGCCCGCCATGTGGCCATGGCCGACGATCTCCAAAACGCCCGACAGGGCTTCGAGCCTCTCAGCAAGGCCGTCATCCAGCTGCTGGTGCGGTTCGGCAACCCCCTCGATCATCCGCTTAGATTGGCTTTCTGCCCGATGGCTTTCGGAAACAAGGGAGCCCTGTGGGTGCAGCAAAGCGCCGACATCGCCAATGCATATTTCGGCGCATCGATGTTGACCTGCGGCGAGGTGCGCCAGGAAGTGGCGCCCGGCGGTTTCTTGAAACCCCCCGCTGACGCCGCCTCCGGCGAGCGTCGCGCGGCACCAGCGGCAGGACACCAACATTGACCACGCACACGAATAAAACCGACCATCGACCACGCGGCGCCTGGGATGCGCTGATCGGTTGGTTTGTCGACAACAAGCTGATCGCCCTTCTGCTGGCGGCCATGCTTATCGGAGGCGGCCTCTATGTCGCCCCGTTCTCTTTCGAGAGCGGGTTTCTGCCGCGTGATCCGGTCCCCGTTGATGCCATCCCGGACATCGGCGAGAATCAGCAGATCGTGTTCACCGAGTGGCCGGGTCGATCGCCGCGGGACATCGAAGACCAGATCACCTACCCGCTTACGACGGCGCTCATGGGGATCCCCGGAGTGCGTACCGTCCGCAGCTCCTCGATGTTCGGGTTCTCCAGCATCTACGTGATCTTCAACGATGATGTGGAGTTCTACTGGTCGCGTTCGCGTGTTTTGGAGAAGCTGTCCTCGCTGCCTCCGGGCACGGTGCCGGACGGTCTTACGCCGACCCTGGGGCCTGACGCCACCGCGCTGGGGCAAATCTTTTGGTACACCCTCGAAGGGCGAGATCCACAGGGGCGAACCGTCGGCGGCTGGGACCCGGACGAGCTTCGCAGCATCCAGGACTGGACGGTGCGATACGCGCTGCAGTCGGTTGAAGGCGTCAGTGAAGTCGCGTCCATCGGCGGATTCGTGCGGGAGTACCAGGTCGACGTCGATCCCGAAGCGATGCGGGCGCACGGCGTCAGCCTCACCCAGGTCGTAAATGCGGTCCGCAACAGCAATCTTGACGTCGGCGCGCGCACACTCGAGATCAACAGCGTCGAGTATGTCGTGCGAGGCCTCGGGTTCGTCAAGGACATCGAGGACCTGGAGGCGACGGTCGTTGTCGCCCGCGAGAACACCCCCATCCGCATCAGGGATTTGGGCCATGTCGCCCATGGCCCGGGATTGCGTCGCGGCGCCCTCGACGATGAGGGCGCCCCCGCAGTGGGCGGCGTTGTGGTCGCCCGCTACATGGAGAACCCCCTGGCTGTCATCTCCGCTGTGAAGGAGAAGATCGCGCAGATCCAGCCCGGGCTTCCCAGACGGATGCTCGAAGATGGCACGACAAGCCAGGTCACCCTCGTTCCATTCTACGATCGCACCACACTGATCCAAGAGACCCTTGGGACCCTATCGACCGCGCTCTACCAGCAGATTCTGATCACCATCATCGTGGTGCTGATCATGCTGCGGAACCTCCGCAGTTCGGTGTTGATCTCCTCGATGTTGCCCCTGGGCGTGCTTGCGGCCTTCGTGTTGATGAAGGTTACGGGCGTGGACGCCAACATCATGGCTCTCGGCGGCATTGCTATCGCCATCGGCACGATGGTCGACATCGGGATCGTGTTCGTCGAAAACATCAACCAGCATATGGATCAAGCCCCGCCCGCCGCACCGCGCGCCGCGGTGGTGCGCCGGGCTGCAGCGGAGGTCGCGCCGGCGGTCATGACCTCCGTTCTGACCACCGTCGTCAGCTTTTTGCCGGTCTTCGGTTTGTCATCGACGGAGCTGCGGCTGTTTGCGCCGCTGGCGTTCACCAAGACCTTTGCGATGACGGGTGCCTTGCTTTTCGCACTGCTTGTGCTTCCCGGCGCCGCACTCATCGTTTTTCGCAAACGCCCTGAAGCGCCGAGGATCCCAGCCACTGGCCCGCGGAGGATCGCGCTTTCGATGCTGCGCGTGGAGCACATGCGTGATTGGCTCTTTTTCGGCCTCGGTATATTGCTTCTTCGTCACAGCCTGCTCGGTGGTCTTCTCGTCATGTTTCTCGGCGCCTATCGCCTCGCCCGGCCGCTCCTTTCAACGACGTTAAACAAGCGCATGACACTCGCCGAGAATGTCGTTGCGATTGTGACGGTAACGCTTCTCCTGACCGAAGACTGGCTTCCCCTGGGAAGGGGTACGGGAATTCTCGTCAACCTCCTGTTCGTCGGCGTGCTGATCGCAACCGTGATGGGCGCCTTCCGCCTCTTCGAGTCGCTCTACCCCAGGCTTCTTCGCGGGATCCTGCGGCGCAAGCTGCTGTTTCTGCTCTTTCCTGCGGGGATCTTGCTCTTCGGCACCACGGCCTGGCTGGGTTTCGAGACGGTGTTCGGCTTCCTTCCCCAGAGCGTGCGCCTAAGTCGCCCCGTTTCCACGGTTGCTCACGCGTTTCCCGGATTCGGACGGGAGTACATGCCGCCTTTCGACGAGGGATCGTACCTCTACATGCCGACGACCATGCCGCATGCCTCAATCGGGGAAGT
>JAJDNY010000083.1 GCA_022340425.1 Desulfobacteraceae bacterium
CTGGCCGAGCGGATGCGGCCGCGCAGTCTGGACGAGTTCGTGGGTCAGGGGCACGTGGTGGGGGCGGACGGTCTGGTGCGGCGGGCCGTTGCCCGCGACCGGATCTTCTCGATGATTCTCTGGGGGCCGCCGGGCTGCGGCAAAACCACCCTGGCCCGGATCATCGCCCGGGAGACCCGCTCGCACTTCACCCAGTTTTCGGCGGTCCTCTCGGGGGTCAAGGAGATCCGCGCGGTGGTGGCCGAGGCCCGCGAGCAGCTCAAGATCCATCGCCGGCGGACGGTCCTTTTTGTGGACGAAATCCACCGCTTCAACAAAGCCCAGCAGGACGCCTTCCTGCACCACGTGGAGAGCGGCCTGATCACCCTGATCGGGGCCACCACCGAAAACCCCTCGTTTGAAGTCATCGCGCCACTTCTTTCCCGCTGCCGCGTGGTTACCCTCAACCCCCTGCAACCCGAGGAGATCGCGCTGGTCCTGGACCGCGCTCTGGCCGATGGCGACCGCGGCTTGGGGCGGCTCGGGCTTCGCCTCGAGGCCGACGCGCGCGAGCATCTGGTGCGGATTGCCGGCGGCGATGCCCGCAGCGCCCTCAACGGTCTGGAGCTGGCGGCGGCGTTGGCCGCCGAAGGCTCCGAGGGCCGGGTGCGGCTGGTGGATGTGGAAAAGGCCCTGCAGCGCAAGGCGCTGCGCTACGACAAGGCCGGGGAAGAACACTACAACCTGATTTCGGCCCTTCACAAAAGCATGCGGGGCAGCGACCCGGACGCCGCCCTTTACTGGCTGGGGCGGATGCTGGCGGCCGGCGAGGATGCGCTTTACATCGCCCGCCGGATGGTGCGCTTCGCCTCCGAGGATGTCGGCAACGCCGACCCCTACGCCCTGGGGGTCGCCATGCAGGCCGTGGAGGCGTTTCGATTTCTGGGCCACCCCGAAGGCGAGCTGGCCTTGGCCCAGGCCGCCGTCTATCTTGCCACCGCTCCCAAGAGCAACAGCGTCTACCGCGCTTACAGCGAGGTGCGGGCGGCCGTTCGGAAGACTGGCAGCCTGCCGGTTCCGCTGCACCTGCGCAACGCCCCCACCGCTTTGATGCGTGATCTCGGTTACGGCCGGGGCTACCAGTATGCCCACGACTTTCCCGAGGCCTGCGCACCCCAGCACCACCTGCCGGACGAACTGCGCGGGCGGCGCTTTTACCACCCCACCGAACGCGGCTACGAGCAGAGCGTCAAGCGGCGGCTGGACCGGTGGCGGCGGTTGCAGGCGGCCGGCGAGGACGAGGGGCGGACGTGAGGCCGCAGGTCCCGCAATCGGGAGCAGGTCACAGCCCCGCGGCCGGCAACCAAAACGTCCGGTCCGGAGGCTCCCAACCGCCGGGCGGGTCGCTGCCAAAGCTGCGCTCGGTGATCCTCAGCGCCCCCTCGCGGTCCATCAGCAGAAGGCTCGATGAACGGGTGCCGTAGTCGCGGCTGGTGATAAAAAGCGGTGACAGGCGCCGCTCCCACTCCTGGTCGACGCCCGTTTTCGGGAGGCACTGGTCCGGGGCTGGGGTGCGATCGCTGAGAAGGTCGAAGACCACCTCGGCCGTGACGGGGCCCGCCGCCAGCAGCCGCCCAAGCCGCTTTTTGCCGCGTGCGACTTTGGGCCAGGGGGTGTCCAGCAGGTGGTTGCTTAGACCGTAGAGACCGGTGCGCAGGCGTTGGATGCGGCCGTTGCGGTTGGAAAAAAAGAACAGGTCCGCACGGTCGCCCACCAGGAGGTTGAAGCCGTTGAAGCGCCCGCTTTGGGGGCGCAGGCCTTCCAGGTAGGCCAGGGGCGGCTGGTTGCCGGCGAGAAAATCGATTACCAGGCGACCGCGGCTTGGGGCATTGGCCTTGAGCGCCGCCGGGTCGCGGTAGTTGGTGATGGCGGCCCACCGTCCGTCGGCAGCAGCTCCCATCCAGGTGCCGCGGGCCTTCAGGTCGCGGCCGGCCAGGATCTTCTTTTGATCCTGCCAAAAGCCCAGCGGGGCTGTGGGCCTGGCATAGAACTCATCGCGATTGGCGGCCAAAACCAGCGGATAATCCGGACGGATCCGGTAGGCGAAGAGAATCAAGCACATTGCGTCCCCATTGACCAGAGATTCGGAATTATGATAGTTATCAAAATTTGATTTGTTAACAGAAAATCTTTTCATACGACAAAAAGGGAGGAAGTCAACATGCGTGAGGTGGTCTTGGTTAGCGGAGCGCGGACGGCCATCGGGGCCTTCGGCGGCGGGCTGAAAACAGTGTCGGTGGTGGATCTGGGTGCGCTGGTCATGAAGGCGGCCCTCAAGAGAGCCGGGTTGCGGCCGGAGCCGGGTGCGGATGTGCAGGCGCTGGCGCCGGACAAATTGCAGGGCCGGGGGCTGGCGGAGCCGGAAAAAGCCGGCCACGATTGGGACGCGGGCGCCACGCCGGTTAACGTCGACGAGGTCATCATGGGTAACGTCCTGCAGGCCTGCCAGGGCCAGAACACCGCCCGCCAGGCCATGATCCGCGCCGGCATTCCCAAGGAAACCCCGGCCTTCACGATCAACAAGGTCTGCGGCTCGGGCCTCAAGGCGATCGCTCTCGCGGCCGACGCCATCCGCTGCGGGGACGCCGACGTGGTCGTTGCCGGCGGGCAGGAGAACATGAGTCTCGCTCCCATGGCGCTGCCCAAGGCTCGCTGGGGCCACCGCATGGAACTCACCGGCACCGGCGAGATCTACGATCTGATGGTCTTCGACGGCCTTTACGAAATTTTCTACGGCTACCACATGGGCATCACTGCCGAAAACATCGCCGCCACCTACGCCATCAGCCGCCGCGAGCAGGACGAACTGGGCGTGCTCAGCCACAGCCGGGCTCGCAAGGCCATCACCGACGGCCTTTTTGCCCAGGAAATCGAACCGGTGGTGATCAAGAGCCGCAAGGGGGATATCGTTTTCGATACCGATGAGCGCCCCATGGACACCAACCTCGAGAAGATGGCCAAACTGCGGCCGGCCTTCAAATCCGACGGCAGCGTGACCGCCGGCAATGCCTCCGGCATCAACGATGCGGCCGCCGCGGTGGTTTTGATGAGTGCCCAAAAGGCCGCCGAACTGGGCCTGGAGCCGATTGCGCGGATCAAGGCCTACGCCGCTGGCGGGGTGGACCCGGCTTTCATGGGGCTCGGGGTGGTGCCGGCGGTACGCAAGGTGCTCAAAAAAACCGGCATGAGCGTCAAGGATTTGGACATCATCGAACTCAACGAGGCCTTCGCCGCCCAGGCCATTGGCTGCATGCGTGAGCTGGGGATCGCGACGGACTTCCCCAACCAGCTGGGCAGCGGCATCTCCCTGGGGCACCCCATCGGGTGCACCGGCGCCCGCCAGATGGTCACCGCCATGAACCATCTCAAACGAAGCGGTAAAAACAGCGCCCTGATCACCATGTGCATCGGCGGCGGCATGGGCATGGCGATGGTGATTGAAAGATGATCCCAAGCGGCGTTTTTTCTTTACTTTATAGGTGCTTATTGCTATAAATAAAAAATTGTGGAAGCGTCTTGGGCGCCTCCACCGGCAAAAAAGGACCTGCGGCAGCCCAAAGGAGTCAAGCGATAATGGATATTTCGAGAAGATTGGCCATTTTGGTGGTTTTTGGCGTTCCGGTGATCGTCGGCGGCGGGATCGTTTTTGCCCTCTTCGGCGATTTGAAACCGGTGTTGATTTACCAGGTGCTTTTGCTGCTGGTCGCCGGTGCGTTGGTCAGCAGATAATCCCCCTGTCCGGTGAGGGGTGCGGTAAAAACAAGGGTGCATCGCCCGTCAGCCGGCCTTCGGTTTGCCCACCAACCTCAACCTCAGCCGCGGCCCCGAACCTTTAGAATTTCTTGATTGATCAGACCCGCGCCGCCGCCGGCAGTATTTCCGGCGGCGGCGCGGCGGCGTATCAATTGTGCTGCCCGTTGCCCTGGTTTCGTCTGCAAACCGGTGCGGCGGCGGCCATGCTCCGGCGCCTTTGGCGGTTTTTCCGAAGCGGTTGGCGGGAAAGAGCAGTCAGATGGACAACAGCCGTCTTCGCTACACGATTCTGGCGTTTTTCCTGGTTCTGTTCGTGGTCTCCATCTTGCTGCTGGGCTGGTTGATGCGGCCGTTTCTGTCGATCATCATTCTGGCCGCGGTGGTGAGCAGCGCCTTTCACCCGCTCTATGAACTTTTGATTCGGCCCTGGGGGATCCCCCCCCGGCTGGCCTCGCTGTTTACCTGCGGCGTTATTTTTTTCATTCTGTTTCTCCCGATTATTTTTCTGGTGGGGGTGCTGGCCAGCGAGGCCAACGATCTTTACCACAAGGCTCTCGGCGCCGTGCTGGGCGGGGAGATCCGGCAGCTGCTGGAGGGCAGCCGGATGTTGGAGCAGATCAACGCGTTTCTGGCGCCTTTCCATTTCCAGGTGACCGGCGAGACCCTCAATGCCGCTTTGACGGAGCTTGGCAAGGAGGTCGGCCTGTTTCTTTACAAACAGGCCAATGCGATTGCCGCCAATACGCTGAGCTTTCTGTTTAACTTCT
Organism: Desulfobacteraceae bacterium; assembly: GCA_022340425.1. Lineage (NCBI taxonomy): Bacteria > Pseudomonadati > Thermodesulfobacteriota > Desulfobacteria > Desulfobacterales > Desulfobacteraceae > Desulfobacteraceae bacterium. Next base: position 4,560 of record JAJDNY010000083.1, read on the forward strand.
TCATGATGCTGCTGGTCAGCTTTTTCCTGTTGATCGACGGCGAGCGGCTGGTGGCCTTTATCGAGGACCTCTCGCCGCTGCCCCAGCGCCAGGATCACATGCTGGTGCAGAAATTCCGCGACATGGCCGGGGCCATCCTGATCGGCAATGGCATCTGCGGCCTGATCCAGGGTGTTCTCGGCGGGGCCCTGTTCGCCCTCTGCGGCTTGAGTTCGCCCATTCTCTGGGGGGTGATTATGGCCATCCTGGCCTTTTTACCCATCGTAGGGATCGGGGTGGTGCTGGTGCCGACGTCGGTATTTTTGCTGATGAAGGGGCGGATTGCAGCCGGCATTTTCTTTCTGGTTTTTTACGTCGTGGTTTCCTGCGGCATCGAGTATTTCTTCAAGCCCAAACTGGTCGGTTCGCGGGTGCGGATGCACACCTTGCTGGTGTTCTTGGCCATTTTGGGGGGGATGAAGCTCTTTGGCATTCTGGGCATCATCTACGGCCCCCTGGTGGTGACGGCGTTTCTGACCCTGACGGAAATTTACCGGGTCAACTACCAGGCGCTGATCGCCCCCAGCGGCAAGGAGCCCTGATCGCCGACCGGCCCCGAACCAACCCGATTTTTCCCGGGCGGGCATATCTTTCCCGCTTTCTCGGGCAGCGCCAGCGGTCTGGGCTTTAAATTTTTATACCCGCCGCGAAGGCCGCCCCAACAGTCAGGACTGAACCCACATGCAGACAGAATTCTACCCTGAGATCAGCATCGAGAAGGAAATGCGCAAGTCCTATCTCGATTATGCCATGAGCGTTATCATCGGCCGGGCCCTGCCCGACGTGCGCGACGGGCTCAAGCCGGTTCACCGGCGGGTGCTCTTCGCTATGAGCGAGCTCAGCAACGACTGGAACAAACCCTACAAGAAATCGGCGCGCATCGTCGGCGATGTCATCGGCAAGTACCATCCCCACGGCGACTCGGCCGTATACGACACGATCGTGCGGATGGCCCAGGACTTTTCGCTGCGCTACCCGATGGTCGACGGCCAGGGAAACTTCGGCTCCATCGACGGCGACCCGGCGGCAGCCATGCGCTACACCGAAATCCGCATGACGCGCCTGGCGCATCAGATGCTGGCCGATCTGGACAAGGAAACCGTTGACTGGGTCCCCAACTACGACGAGTCCCTCAGCGAGCCGGCCGTCATGCCGGCCAAAATACCCTCGCTGCTGATCAACGGCTCTTCGGGCATCGCAGTCGGCATGGCCACCAACATCCCGCCCCACAATATCACCGAGGCCGTCGACGCCATCAACGCCCTGATCGACTCCCCCGAGCTCAGCTCGGAGGAATTGATGGCCTTTATCCCCGGGCCGGATTTCCCCACTGCCGGGATCATATACGGCACCCAGGGAATCCGCGAGGCCTACCAGACCGGGCGGGGGATCATCCGGGTGCGGGCGCGCGCCTGCGTCGAGGAGGAGGACAAAAGCGGGCGCGAGAGCATCATCGTCACCGAACTGCCCTATCAGGTCAACAAGGCCCGGCTGATCGAAAAGATCGCCGAACTCGTCAAGAACAAGCAGATCGAGGGTGTCAGCTTCGTGCGCGACGAGTCCGACCGTCAGGGCATGCGGATTGCCATCGGGGTCAAGCGCGAGGCCATGGGCGGCGTCGTCCTCAACCAGCTCTACAAGCACACCCAGATGTCCACCAGCTTCGGGATCATCTTTCTGGCCGTGGTCGACGGCCGCCCGGAGCTGCTGTCGCTGCGCGAAATCCTGGACCACTTCATCGACCACCGCAAACAGATTATCGTCCGGCGCACCCGCTTCGACCTGAAAAAGGCCGAGGCCCGGGCCCACATTCTCGAAGGTCTCAAGACCGCGCTGGACAACCTCGACGCGGTGGTCGGCATGATTCGCCAGTCCAGCTCACCGGTCGAAGCCAAAAGCCGCCTGATGGCGGCCTTCAGTCTGACCGACATCCAGGCCCAGGCCATTTTGGACATGCGCCTGCAACGGCTGACGGGGCTGGAGCGCGATAAAATCGTCGAGGAGTACGAAACCGTGCTCAAGGACATCGCGCGCTTCCGCGAAATCCTGGGCAGCGAGCGCCTCGTGCTGGACATCATCCAGGAGGAACTGCGCGAGATCAAGGCCGAGTTCGGCGACGGGCGCCGCACCGAAATCGTCGAAGCCGCCCCGGACATCAGCATCGAGGATATGATCGCCGAGGAGGACATGGTGGTCACCATCTCCAACAGCGGCTACATCAAACGCAACCCGCTGAGCCTCTACCAGAGCCAGCGGCGCGGCGGCCGGGGCAAGACCGCCATGGGGACCAAGGAGGAGGATTTCGTCGAACACCTGTTCGTGGCCTCCACCCACCATTTTCTGCTCTTTTTCACCAACCGCGGCAAGGTTTACTGGATCAAGGTCTACGATCTGCCCCTGTCCGGTCGCCAAAGCCGGGGTAAGGCGATCGTCAACCTGCTGGATTTCGAGGAGGGTGAGAACCTCACCACCGTGCTGGCGGTGCCGGCTTTTGAACCCGGGCATCATGTCCTGATGGCCACCAAAAACGGGGTTATCAAAAAGACCGACCTCATGGCCTTCAGCCGTCCGCGGGCCGGCGGGATCATCGCCGTGGACCTGATGGAGGGCGACGAACTGATCGCGGCCCGGATCACCGACGGCACCCGCAACGTTTTTCTGGGCTCGGCCATGGGTCAGTCGATTCGCTTTCTGGAATCCGAGGTGCGCCCCACCGGTCGGACCGCCCGCGGGGTGCGTGGCATGAGCCTCGCGCCGGGGGACCGCATCGTCAGCATGGAGGTGCTCAGCCACGGACAGACGCTGTTTACGGCCACCGAAAACGGCTTCGGCAAGCGGACCTTGATCGACGAATACCCGATTCAAAAACGGGGCGGCAAAGGGGTCATCACCATCAAGACAACCGAGCGCAACGGCCTCGTGGTCGCCATCCACCTGGTGGCGGAAGACGATGAGGTGATGCTGATCACCGACCGCGGCAAGATCATCCGGATTCCCGTCAACGGCATCTCGGTCATCAGCCGCAACACCCAGGGGGTCACCCTCATGGGCATGGAGCCCGATGAGCGCATCGTCAGCACCGCCAGACTGGCGGAGAAGGAAGTAGTGGAATGAAGCCAACATCAGACAGCGGCAGCCTGCGCATCGCCGTGATCGGGGCCGGCAGCTGGGGCACGGCGCTGGCCAACCTGCTGGCCGGCAAAGGCTACCAGGTGCAGCAGTGGGTGTTCGAGGCGGAGGTCAGGGACCAGATCCTCAACCACCGTGAAAACCAGGTCTTTTTGCCGGGTGTCACCCTCTCGGAGAACCTGACGCCTTCCAACGATCTGGGGGCGGTGGTGGCCGGGAAGGACCTGCTGCTGGTGGTCGTACCCTCCCATGTCATGCGGGCCGTCAGCCAGGATATGGCGGCCGCCATCAGCGGGACACCGGTGGTGGTGTCGGCCTCCAAGGGGATCGAGAACGTCACCCATCTCACCATGTCGGGGATCCTGCGCGAAACGCTGCCCATGATTCCCCAATCCCACCTGGCGGTTTTGTCGGGCCCCAGTTTTGCGCGCGAGGTGGCCCGCAACGTGCCCACCGCGGTGACCCTGGCCGCCAGCGACGACGGCGACGCGCGGCTGGTGCAGGCGGCCTTCGCCACCCCCTCCTTCCGAGTCTACACCAGCCAAGACCTGATCGGCGTTGAACTGGGCGGTGCGGTCAAGAACGTGATCGCGATCGCCGCCGGCATCATCGACGGCCTGGGGCTGGGCCTGAACACGCGCGCCGCCCTGATCACCCGCGGGCTTACCGAGATCCGCCGCCTGGGCCTGCGGCTGGGGGCCAATCCCCGCACCTTCACCGGCCTGGCCGGCGTCGGGGATCTGCTGCTGACCTGCACCGGCGACCTGTCGCGTAACCACACGGTGGGCAAGAAAATCGGCGAAGGGATGAAGCTCTCGCAGATCCTGGGTGAGATGCGGATGGTGGCCGAGGGGGTCAAAACGGCCAAGTCGGTCTACAACCTCTCCCGCAAACTGGGGGTCGAGATGCCCATTTCACACGAGATCTACCACATCCTCTACGACGATGAATCCCCCCGTAAGGCCCTTCAAAATTTGATGACCCGGGACCTGAAGCATGAACTGGATGACTTTTGACCCGGGGTGCCGAGTAAAAATGGGGACGATCTCCGCTACGCCGCAAAAGGCGGACGGGCACCGGCAGCGGTTGCGGGAGCGGTTTCTGGCGGCAGGGCTGGCCGGGTTTCACGACTACGAGGTGATCGAGCTGCTGCTCACCCTGGCGACCCCCCGCAGGGACTGCAAGACGTCCGCCAAGGCGGCCCTGGCGCGCTTTAAAACCCTGCAGGGGGTGCTGGAAGCATCCCCTGCGGAGCTGACCCAGGTGGCGGGCATCGGGCCGCGCAACGCCCTGGGCATCCGCCTGGTGAAAGCGGTGGCCGAACGCTACCTCGAAAGCAAGGTTTTGAAAGGCGACCCGCTCAGCAACTCGCGGGCGCTTTTCGACTATCTCTACGGCAGCCTGCGCGACCGCACGCGGGAATGCTTCAAGGTGCTCTACCTGGATGTCCGCAACCGCGTGCTGGCCAGCGAAGACCTTTTCGAGGGGACGCTGACCGCCAGTTCGGTCTACCCCCGCGAGGTGGTGCGGGCCGCCCTGACGCATCATGCCGCGGCGCTGATTTTCGCCCACAACCACCCCTCCGGAGACCCGGCCCCGTCGACCCAGGACGTGGCCCTCACGCGCCAGCTGGTCTTCGCCTGCCGGGTGATGGGGATCACGGTTCACGAGCATATCATCGTGGGCAACAACCGCTATTTCAGCTTTGCCGACAGCGGCCAGATCGCCCGCATGAACCGGGAATTCGAAGACCGGCACCCCTAAGGTCTCCGGCACCGCGTTACCCCAGCGAAAAGGACGCTCCATGGACCCCAAACCCAACCGCCACCCCCCCTGCTTCGGCGATTTAAAAACCGTTTTCCCCAAGGGGCCCGACGGCTTGCGCCACACGCCACGGCAATGTATGATCTGCGTTTTCAAAACCGAATGCCTGCGCAGCGCCATGGACGGCGCCGATGGGTTGGGGGTCCGGGAGGAATCGGTCGATCGGGCATACGCCGCCGGGATGATCGGTTTTTTTCAGCGCTGGTCGCGCAAAAAGGATCTGCGCCGCCGCCAGGCCGATGCCAAAAAGCCCGAGGGCCCAGATGGCGCCTGAAACGCCGCCCGCCGAAGTGAGACAGGTGGGAATGCCCGTCAAAAGGTTTTTGTCCCGCAAATATCTGCTGCCTATGCTGCTGCTGGGGATCGTTGCGGCGGCCGCCGCCTGGTATTTGGCCGGCCCGATCTGGGAGCTGCTGGGCGCGGGGGTTCGCTTTCTGGCCGACCGCGCGGCGGTTGAAGCCTATATCGCCTCCTTCGGACTCTGGGCGCCGCTGATCTTCATGGCCCTCCAGGTGCTGCAGGTGATTTTCGCACCGGTGCCCGGTGAAGCCACCGGATTTATCGGGGGCTATCTTTTCGGCACCGGGCTGGGGTTCCTCTATTCCAGCCTCGCTCTCACGGCGGGCTCAGGGATCAATTTCGCCATCGGGCGGTTTTTGGGCAGACGCTATGTCCGCAAGCTGATCCCGGCTGAAAGACTGGCCCAGTTTGACACCCTTCTCAAACGCCAGGGGCTCATCGTGGTGTTCTGCCTGTTTGTGCTGCCCGGCTTTCCCAAAGATTACCTCTGTCTTTTTCTGGGCCTCAGCACGCTGCCGTGGAAGGTGTTTCTGATCCTGGCGGCCATCGGGCGGATGCCGGGGACCTTGCTGCTCAGCCTACAGGGTGCCGCAATTTACGAGCGCATGTACGGGGTGTTCGGCCTGGTCTTGGTGGGCTCTCTGCTGGCGGGGCTGTTGGCCTACCGCTTCCGGGAGGCGATCTATCGCTGGGTGGAGCGCATGAACACCCATTGAGGCAGGGCTGGCGGCTTACGGCCGGGGAGTGAGCGGATTCCAGTTTCGGGGCCCGGGGCCGATAACGAAAATTGACACTGTGCAAAAAAATGAACGGGAAACGACTTCCCTAATACCGACCTTTCGGGACCTCAGACCATAACCATATCAGCCAAGATGAAGCGGTAAAAAGTCAAAACTCAGACGGTTTCGAAAAAAGCGCCAAGTTCAAGGCGCGCGAATCTCAGCGGCGTGAGGCGCACTAATGTACGCCGCAGCGACTTTGAGATGAAGCGCAACGCAGAAATTGGGCTTTTTGCGGAACCGTCAGCCAAGGAGGTTGGGGTGGCATACTGGAGTGTGCGGGAAGAACTGAGTCAGGCGAACCGCTTGCGGCGGTCTTACTATGAAATCCTGCGGGACGAACTGGACCAGTTCATGCTCCGATATGCACTGATCGATTCCTACAGCCGATTCTGCAGCCAGGGGGAGGACTACCCTTTCGTGGAAAAGCGCGAACTCAAGCCCCGGGCGCGCATCCCAGACATAGAATACGAATGCCAAAATACTTTCCTGGTGATCTTTGTGGAGGATGCCATTCCTCCGGTCAACAAAAAATACATCCGCTTCTTCGATGTCAACCGGACCACCAAGACCAATTTGCTGCAGTCCAAGAGCCTGCCCCTGCGAGACGATTTCGACCGCAATCAGAAATATCTGGATTCGGTCCATTTTTATGATTTCGTAAAAGTCCTCCTGCCGGTGGACTACGCCCTGCTGATCCAGCGCGACCCGAGCACCCGCATCCGCGACCGTTACTACCTGTCCCACTTCCATGTGCGCATCGACTGGCCCATCGCCGATGCCGCCGAGGACCTCGCCCGCAGTTTGCGCTATATCTCCAAGGACCTCTACGAAAAAGGGGACAAATACGCCGAGGACGTCCAAAAAAAATTCTTCGAATACTACGGCCTGCCGGTAATGGCCGGGGGGCGCCGGACCGCGGCCATCGTCGCGGCCCAGTACCTCAAGCGGATCCCCTGCATCAGCACGGTTTACGCCAGCAGCAGCGAATCGCGGGCGCTCCTCCGGATTTCCGAGCGGGGGACCTCCAAGGCGGTGCTGATGAAGCTCTCCGTCGACGACATGGCCCGAATCGCCGCCGAAAGCAAGATGGCCCTGCGGACTTTCAAGAAGAACTACCTGGTGGCGCACTGCGGCAAAAACGGCATCTGCCTTTTCCAAACCACTTACAGCTACACCAACCACGCCCGCCGGCCGGATGACGGCAAGCTGCGGGAAATCAAGTTCGACCTCAACTGGCTGTCCGTCGACGGGCAGCATATCCTGCCCAAACCGGGGGTCTGGAAATACCCCCCGCTGTCCATCAATATGATCTATTCCTGAAGAGGCTGGCGGCGATCCACGCCCGTGGCCGGCGCCGGTGGGGTTTTCAGAGGACCTTCATCATCGCGGTTTCGTCGCAATCGGGAAATTTGACGCAGGTGATGCAGCCGGACCATATCTTGAGGGGCAGTTCGGCGCGGTCGATGACCGTGAAGCCGAACTTGCGGAAGAAGCCCGGTTCGTAGGTCAGGGTGAACACCTTGCGGATATTGTAGGCCCGGGCTTCGGCGATGGCCGTTGCGGTCAGTTGGTGGCCGATGTGTCGGCCCACATGCTCGGCCCGGACGGCCAGGGATCGGATCTCGGCGAGATCCTCCCAGCAGAACTGCAGCGCGCAGCAGCCAAGGACCAGGCCGCTCTCGGGCGCCTCCCAGACGTAAAAATCCCGGACATGGTCGTAGAGCTCGCTCAGCGGGCGCGCCAGCAGTTTGCCCTGGCGCCCATACTCCTGCAGCAGGCCGTGGATGGCCTTGATGTCACTGATTTTGGCTTTGCGGATCATGGCCGGCTCTATAGCATGCGCTAAGGTCAAATCAAACTGGAAAAATAGCGGCGTCCCGTGCCCCTCCGGCGACCGCCGGCGGGGCTCACGGCCGGGGGGTTGTGCCTTTTTTGAAAAGCGCCCCCACCGCCGGGGATGGGGGCGGGCCTGCCGCACGGCCGCTGGCGGGGTCCATCAAGACCCGCGTCAGGCTCGGGGGGACGTCAAAGCCCGCTGTCGGCCGGCCAGCCAACGCCGTCCGCATGAAATCGGTCCAGATGGGCAGTGCGCTTCGGGCGCCGCTGGCCTCCGGGCCGATGGGACGCCGGTCGTCGCGGCCGACCCAGACCCCCGCGGCGATCTCCGGCGAGAAGCCCACAAACAGGGCATCGCGGTATTCGTCGGTGGTGCCGGTTTTGCCCGCCAGCGGGTGCCCCGGAACCTCGGCGCCACGGCCGGTGCCCTCCCGGATCACTGCGGTCAGCAGGTCGGTGGTGATGGCCGCGTCCTCGCGGGACATGGCGGCGCTTTTCTGGGGGCGGGCCCGCCAGATGACCCGGCCCACGCGATCCTGCACCTCCGCCAGGACGAAGGGCCGGATATGGTTACCCTGGCGGGCGAAGACGGCATAGGCCGCGGTCAACTCCGCCAGCGTCACCTCGCTGGCGCCTAAAGCCAGGGACAGGTTCGGCTGCAGCGGGGATTCGATCCCCAGGCGGTGGGCAAAGCGGACCACCGCCTGGGGGCCGACTTTCTCCAGCAGCCGAACCGCCGGAATGTTTTTGGACAGGGCCAGGGCCTTGCGCAGGGGGATCTCGCCCTCGAAGCCGGGGCTGAAATTGGCCGGCGCCCAGTCGCGGCCCTGGTCCGCCCCCCGAAACACCACCGGTGCGTCCAGCAGCGGCGAGGCCTGGGTAAACCCCTGCTCGATGGCGCAGGCAAAGAGCAGCGGCTTGAAGGCCGAGCCGGGCTGCCGCCGGGCCGCCGTGGCGCGGTTGAAGGGGCTGCGGGAAAAGTCGGCACCTCCCACCAGGGCTAGGATGCCGCCGGTGTGGATGTCCAGGCAGATCAAAGCTCCTTCCACCGGGGGCACCCCGTGAACTTGGCTTTGGGATCCATTGAGCGTCTCAAGTCCCCTGCCCAGGGTACTTTCGGCCGCGGCTTGCAGGCGGCTTGAGAGCGTCGTGACAACCCGCAGGCCTTCCCGGTAGAGACGCGCCGGGCCGACGGCGGCCTCCAATTCGGCCTTGACGGTCTCGATGAAATAAGGGGCCACGGGGGTTTCCCGGCGGCTGGCGGGGCTTGTTGCCAGGGGACTTGAAAGCGCCAGGTGGTAGCGCTCGGCGCTGATGGCGCCGTTATCGCGCATCTGCCGCAGAACGAGGTTTCGGCGCGCCAGGGCCAGGTCTGGATTGACCAGGGGGGAATAGCGCGACGGCGCCTTGGGCAGACCGGCGATCAGGGCGCATTCGGCGAGGTTCAGATCCGTCACCGGTTTGTCGAAATAGCGCCTGGCCGCGGCGGCAACGCCATAGGCGCCGCTGCCCAGATAGATCTGGTTGAGGTAAAGGGTCAGGATCTCGTCCTTGGTGTAGCGGCGTTCCAGCTGAAAGGCCAGAATGGCCTCCCGGAGTTTGCGCACCAGGGTCTTTTTGGGTGTCAGAAAAAGGGTTTTGGCGATCTGTTGGCTGATGGTGCTGGCCCCTTCGACGAAGGCGCCGGCGCGGATGTTCCTGGCGGCGGCGCGCAGGACCCCCTTAGGATCGACCCCGCTGTGGTGGTAGAAATTGCGGTCCTCGGTGGTCAGCAGCGCGGATATGAGGTCGGCCGGGATATCCGAGAGGGCTACCGGATCCCGGTTCTCCTGAAACAGTTCGGCCAGCGGGAGCCCGTCGGCGGAGTAGATCCGAGTAACCGCCGAGGGGCTGAAGCCCTCCAGGGAGCGAATTTGGGGAAGGTCGCGGGTCAGGGCCAGCAGCGCGCCGAAAAGCGCACCGCAGCCCAGGGCCAGAATCGCGCCGAGCACGGCTATCAGGCCGGTTTTGGAAAAGGGCAGCTTGAACATGGCCGGTCTTGGTGTTATGAAGCAGGTCGGCAGTCGCCGCGGGCGGCCTTCGTCGGCAGGCCCGCAACGCTTTTTGAGCCGCCCGTCCCCCAAGGAGATCCCGCATGCATGACCACCACCATCATGATCACGACCCCCATGACCATCATCACCACCCCCATCACCACGCCGCCGAGCAACCCGCCCTCAGCTTCCAAGAGAAGTTCCTGAAGCTCCTGGAGCATTGGCTGCAGCACAACGCCGATCATGCCGCCGGATATCGCGACTGGGCGGACCGCGCCCGGGAAAACGGGCTGCCCGATGCCGCCGCGCTGCTGGAGGAGGCCGCCGCTATGACCCTGGAAATCAACCGCAAATTCGAGGCCGCGGCAAAAGCCGCCAAGAACTGACGCGATGCCGTCGGCCGGGCGCCGGACTTCCGGCTCCCGCGTCTACCAGCGGACCTCTTCCCAGGTGAAGACGCCACCGGATGTCAGCAACCGGCAGGCGCAGCCGACCGCCACCGTTTCGCTGTGGAGGACGTTCATCAGGACCATGTCGAGACCGGCCGCCGCCAGCATCGGCAGATAGGTTTGCTCCAGCAGCAGGCGCTGCCGGCGGTAACCCCTGCCGGTGGTCAGGTTTGAAAGCCCGGCGATGGTCCTGACGGGAAACCCCAGCACCTCCGGCAGCTGGCGCAGAATGGTCAGCATCTCGCGGGCCTGCCGATTGCCGTCCTGCCAGGCGAGGGGCACCACCACCGGGTCGATGATCAGCCGCTGGGGCGCGATGCCCGCCGCCTGGCAGGACTGCAGGAGGTCCACCGCCAGGCCCAGACGCTCGGCGGCGTCCTGGGGCACGTGGCTTCCGGGGGTCAGCAGAAAGCCGATGATGTCGGCATCATAGGCTCGTGCCAGGGGCAGGATGCGCGCCAATTTGGCCGGCTCCAGTGAAAACCCGTTGATGATGGTCCCCGGTCCGGCGGCCCGCAGGCCGGCCTCCATGGCCGCCGGGTTGGCTGTGTCGATCAGAAGCGGCAGATCGGTGGCGCTGCGCACCGCCTCCACCAGAAAGGTCATCTGGGTTTGGGGGTCGTGCGTCAACGGGCCGGAATTGACGTCGATGGCCTGGGCGCCGGCCGCCGCGCATCTTTGGACGAGTTCACATACCGGACGGGGGTCGCGGGCGGCCAAGGCCGCTGCGATCGCCGGATCGGTAATCTGAAGGTTGTCGGCCACCAGCAGCACGGGCGCTCCTTCCTTTTTTTGCAAGCGCCGCTAAAGCGCTCAGCGGCTTTCTTCTTAACGTCCCTCCCGCGCGAATGCAACCCCGCAAACTCTCCGCCGCGGCTGTCGGCAATTTCCCGGCCGGGGGGCCGTCAGGCCGGCCAGCAGGCCGCCAGGTGGGCGATGGAAGCCGCCAGGCGTTTGTAGGAAAAGACCTCCAGCGAAACGGTTCCCCGGAAGCTTTCCAGCAGCGGCAGGACGCGCGCCATGTCGGCCGGCGGCAGGCGCTCCAGGCCGAGGTGGTCGCGGCCGTCGTCCACCCCGTGCAGGTGAAGGATGGTGGTGCGTCCGGCAAATGCCCGCCAGTTGTCTTCCAGATCGAGGTCATAGAGCAGGAGGTGGCCAAGATCCAAACAGACCGCCAGATCGAGTTCGAGGATCAGCGGGGTCAGCCACTGGAGGGGGTAGGCGAGCGTTTCGACGCTGATGC